>NZ_CCBH010000076.1:0-8180 GCF_001368935.1 Novosphingobium sp. KN65.2 | reverse complement strand
CCCTCCCATCCGGCGACGAAGGGTGTGGCAATGGCGAGTGCGGCGGCGATGGCCCCGCCTGCGATCTGTTTGCGATTAGCCATTCTTCTGCGCCTTCAACCGGGTGGCAATGGCCGAGGCCGTGACGATCAGGCCGAGCAGCGGCCGGGCCCAGTCGGGCAGCAGATCGACGACGCGCGCGAATCCGCCTGGATCACTCGCGGCCCACCCGGAAATGACGCCGGCCAGCAATGCGAGCTGCACGCTCGACCAGCGCCACGCCTCCCGCCAGTCCTCGACTAGACGCGCTTCGATCTTGGTCTTGATGTCCATCACCCCACCCTTCCAAGCAAGAAATTCGCAATCATCGCCACCGCGCCGCCGATACTGCCTGCCACCAGCACGATCACTTTCCACGCGCCCCGGCGCTCGATTTCCCGGCTCTCGATCTTGGCAAGTCGCTGGTCTATGCTCTCAAGGGTCTTGTCGATCTTGCCTAAATGATCGTTCACTGCCTCTAACCGGCCCTCCATGCGCCCCATGTCCCGGTGGATGTCGTCGTGCGTGGTCATGCCCGGCGCTCCACCCGGCGCGGCCAGACAGCGGTATTTCCTCCGACATGGAATGAACCATCGGGGTTGACCTTGCTGACCCTGTAGGTTCCAGCAGGGACGATGCTGTCTTCCTCGTGGCGGAGGGTCACCAGTTCACCAACTGTCACAGAATTAATCATGTCAGCCGTCCACGCTAATGACCCAGCGGTGACGGGCCACTGCCGCACCGGCTGAGGTGACGAGTTTGAGAGAGAGCCGATCCGCAGCGCTAACGGTGAAATAGTTGGCGGTGTTGACAAGCTGGAAAGAAGCGGCGCCGCTGATCGTGCCGGTCATGGCCGTATCCACGCCGTTTTTCCGAACCGTGTAGGTGTACGTCTGTCCCGCGCCCGGAGCGGTGTCCACTTCCACGACTAACTGCGAAACCAGCCCCGGCCGGCCCAGCAACATGTACGCATCACCCTCGTTGGCCTGCGCCCCGTCCCCACCCATGTAGACCGTCGCCCCAGCAGCGACCGTGCCCACCGAAGTTCCGGTGAGATTGGCCCCGCGAACAACGTTGGTCAGCGGGTACTGCTGCGGCAGGTTGCCGTGGATGATGTAATTAAGCGAGGTCGTCCCATTGTTTACTGAAAAGCCGCCACTGCCCGGAGAACGGAGGTCACAATCCTCGATGATGAAGTTCTGGCTCGCCCCGACCGCGACATTAACGTTGTGCAACTGTGTTGAAGTGTTGACAGTCGTGGAGACGTTACCAATCGTGCAGCCGATCAGTTTCCACTCGCTCACCCCCGCCGCAACATCCACACCGTTATAAGTGTTGCTGGATGCGGCAGAGTTGCGGGTGATCTCAGTGCCGTTGAATGAAACGTTGCTCCCGCCGTCGAGATTGACGCCGTGGAAAGCGCTGTCCCTGACCCATCCCGAAACCCATTTCAGGTTTTCAAGGTTAGCCCCCAGAATGCGAATGCCATCTCCTTGAGAGTTGCTGGACCAGCACTGCAGGAACTCATTGGCGACAACATCCTCATTTGTGCCGTCGAACAACCAGTTTCTGGTCAGGCAGCTATCGCCAAGCACCTTGGTCATGAACAGGTATCTGCAAGGATGGCCGGCGACAGGCGCAATATTGATGCCCGTGTTCATCGTGGTCACATCGATGGTGTCAAAGAACTCACCAGATGCCTGCTTGATATTGATGCCGACCGATGCCGTGTTTGTCCCGGTGAATCCGAAGTTGGAGATCTTGCCGTCACGGAAGGAATTGCCAGCGCCCTCCTGGGAGCCGTTCACATCGAGCAGGATGCCATAAGAAGTGGTGTAAAGAATCTGGAACGATTTGAATTGGTTGTAGAAGCTACCAAGGCATTGAATACCGAACTGAAAATTATGGATGCCGATATTTTCAGCAATGAACATGCCATTGCCATTCTTCACACTGAGGCCGTATCCGGTCGAACCGGACCCCTGAAATCCACTGGTAAGCCAGCCTGCGCCTGCCTCAATGGTAATTCCTGAAATACCACCGCCCTGCGTGAGAGAGGCGTAGTTGAAGTTCACACCGTTACCCGAGGCATTCGACTGGCGAATGATGGTATTCTTCATGCCAGCCCCGACAAGGTAGATCGGAGAGGTGATGGTGAGCGCAGACGAAATCTTGTAGATACCGGGAGGGAAGTAGAGAATCCCACCTGTGGCTGATACTGCGGTTATTGCGCTGTTTATGGCGCTGGTGTCGTCGGTCGAGTTGTCGCCCTTCGCGTTGTATGGCGCATCCTTGACTGAAACGAATTGCTTCAGCTTTGCGCCAACGGTTCCAGCGGCGTAAGTTGCAGATTGTGAAAAGCCGATAAGGCTAGCGCCCGAGGACGCGGAAAAAGACTGAATTGCAAGATCGCGGGTTACCTTGACGACATCCACATCGTCGCTGAGAATAACTTTATACGCTGTCGCCGATGAGTTCAGCCATATCTCGGGAAACCGGCCCGCCGAATCAGACAAGACAGGATTGGTATTGGCATTGGTTCCGGCCAGCGCATCGGCCTCGGTGGGATATGTATCCTTTTTTGTCGATGTGCCGGTGACATAGAACGTCAGCTTCCAGCCAACACCGACAGAGCCATCAGTGTCCTCAACGGAAAAAATACCAGTATCGAAAAGTTCGGCCATCCAGACAAATCCAAGCGTTTGGGGTCGCGAGGTTTGTGTCTGGACGGATGCGCGTCACCTCTGGCGCGCGGGCAAGAATGCCCTCCGATGGCGAGTTTCTAGCATATCTATGCAGGAAGCGCAAAGCCCTGTATGGTAAGGCAATGCGTCTAGCCATTATCGCATCAGCCCTGTTGCTGACAGCCTGCGCGCCGCGCCTCAGCTTCTCGAACGAAGCGGGCGGCGTCATCAACCGAACCGGAAGCATCGGCAGTGACCGGGCCTATAAACTGGCCACCGACCACTGCGCGAAATATGGAAAGATCGCCCGGTTTACGGATCGGGATGTGCTTACGAATTCCATGCGGTTTGAGTGCGTGGCGTCGTGACCAAGATCTTCATGATCGCTTTCGCCAAGGGCATCGTCATCGCGCTCTACGGCGTCGTCACTGATTGGGTAGAGCGGCGACGGAACCAGAAGCGGTCCCTGCCTGAATAGCGCGACTGGTCTTGGCGCCCTCCATGAGCGCGCGCAAAGTCTCGCTTTTCACCCCGCGGCCAGCCTTGGTCAGAAGTCGCTGTCCGGCCTTCGTGTAGGCTCCGGCCAGAATCGTGCCGATTGTCAGGCCCGCGCCAGTGTTGCCCGTTGCCGCATCGGCGCCGCCACCTGTACCGATGAGAAGCGCCGGCAAGATCCAGCGCCCCGCCGTACCGCTGTCAGGGATCTCGCTCGGGAGATTGTCTTGCGCCGCGCGCTGCAAGTCGTGGAACGGACCTTCACCCTTCGCGGCCGCCCTGGAGCCCTCGAACTTCTTCACGCTCGATCGCTCAGCCATGCCGAGCTGCGAAGGCGTGAACACGCCGCCCTTGTTCTTGGCCCTGTTGACTGAATCTTCCAGAATGTAGAGGCGTCGTGCAGCAGTCTTGGCCTTGTTGTAGTCCTCAACGACTTCGGGCGCGCTGCGCTTGAACAAACCAAAGATGGCTTCCTCTGCATCGTCGATTGCGCCGCCAATGCGGTTGTAGAGAGGGTCATTGCGATAGCCGGACTTCAGCTTACGAAGTTCGCGGCTGATTTGCTGCATCGCCTCACCAGTGATATGGTCGCCGGTCATGTAGGGCTGGAGCGTGACGGCGATCCCGTTCGCTACTTCATCGCCGACGCGTGGGAGTTGCAGCGTCTTCTGGACGGCGACCGAGAGGTCTTGCCCGAACTGCTGATCTGCCGGTGCGGACTTGCCTTTGAGGGCTTTGTCGTATGCCTTCGACACGAGATCGTCGGCGGCGAGAATGGCATCTTCGCCAACCTTGCCGCCGATATCTCCATCAATGGGTTTGAGCGCGCGATTGAATGCGGCCCTGTTGAAGCCTTGGATGCCCTCGGCACGGCGCGCATTGATGACATCGCCGACACCGGGGAGGCCTGCAATTCGATCTTCATTCCTCTTGATCAAGCCCCCGCGCTGCTGACCAACGGTGAGCGGGATGCCCTCATCTTGGAGGGTCTTGATCGCAGGATCGGTTACGCCGCGCGCGGATGAGCGAATGGCGCCTCCGACCTTCGATCCGAGATAGCTGCCAGCAAGACCCGCCGCCGCACCGGTTCCAGCACCAGTGAGGCGATCCATGGCAGTCGCAGGAGCGCCATCGCTGCCATAGTCGGCCATTCCGGCACCAGCCAGGCTACCATAGGCCGTATCTGCGGCCAGCGCACCACGAAGGCCGGTCAAGCCCCCCTTGGCCAGAGCGCTTTCGCCAAGCAACGAGGTCATGATGCCGCCGCTGACATTGCCAAGAGCCGCCGCGGTTGGGCTTTGCTCGGAGGTCGCGTCAATGCCACGCCTTACCTGCTCGGCATTCCCACCGGTCAGGCCTGCGATGCTGTCGAGGTTGAAGCCGCTCGCCGCGTCTCCCGCATTGATCGCATAGGCGCCAGGCGCGCTGTTGCCGATTGCGTTGATAACCTGGCCCGCGCCCGAGATCGGCACAATGCGGTCATCGAGCTTGCTGGTGTCGTATTCACTGATGGCAACGCCCGGATTCTTGTCGCGGTACTGTACCTGCGCCATGATCGACGGGAAGGCGGTCGGATTCACCCCGGCCGTTCGCGCCCATGCGATAATCGAACCCGCGTCGTCGCCTCGGGCCAAGCGCTTCGTGTACTCGTCGCGGATGCCCTTGCCGACCAGATCGGGATCGTCCTCCGTGCGGAACTTGCCCGTGGCGATGCCTTCTGCGGAATCGTCGCCACCGGTATGCGTCGCACCGGCAATTTTCTTGCCCTGTTCGTCCGCGATGGCAGGCGGCGCTTCACCCGCCTCCGAGCCCGTCGAGATGGACTGCATGAACGGCGCGATCTTCTGCTCGATCTCGGACCACTGCGGGCCGGCGTTGACCTTCGCCGCCTCGATCAGACGAAGCATGCGGTTATTCTTGGCCGCGATCTCCTGCTCACTGTCGCCATAGGCCGGGAAATATGCCGCCATCTGCCCGGTGAGCTGCTCGTCGTTGTACGCAGCGCCAGTTCCCAGCGTCAGGAGCGCATCGAGCACGTCACGCTGGGCGTCATGGACCATGCGCCGGTCTGCGCCGGCAACAGCGCGCGTGACAGTGCCGCCGATACCGCCCGGCGAGAGATCGCCACGCATGTTCTCGACGAACCCCGGAGACTGCGCTGAGGGATCTTTGGCCGTCACGCCCTGAATGTCGTTGAAGCCACCGGCAATGCGCGTCAGGAGCGTCGAAACCTTCTGCTGCGCCTCGGTGGGCTTGGCGGTGTCGCCGTCCTTTACCTTCGTTCCGGAGATCGGGCTGACATCGCCCTGCGAACTGATCTGGTACTTCTGATCGGTCGGGAGTCCACGCGCTGCCGCCTCCTGATCCGAAAGCGGGCGGTAAGAGGTCTTCGGCTCAGTCGGCTTGTCCACCTTCGGCGGGCTGTAGATGATGCCGCCGTTTCCGCTGCTGGGGGCGGGCGTCGGGGTTGGCGTCGGAGCGTCGAACTGATCGAATGGATTGGTCTGTGCCATTAGCCTCGGGGCTCCATGTGAACGTGATCGCCTTCGTTGATGACGTCGAGGTTGGGGTTGAGAGCCTTCAAGCGCCTTGCGTACTCGGACATGCTCATCCCCTTCGGAGGTACGCTGTCGCGCGCCATCGGCGAGCCATCGGGATAGCGGCGCATATGGTAGCTATTCAAAACGCCGCCGACTTCCTTGTTGTGCTCCGGCGAGCGATAGGTGCTGGTCACCTGTTCGCCATCAATTCCCCGGAAAGCCGCCGGTGCCATTGCTGGCACCGCCTCCCAGGAACTGCGCGGAAGCCCCAGCGCCGTACTTCTGATCGAACTGTGCGGCGAGCGATGGATTGCTGCGCAGATAGTCGATCGCACCCTGCGGAATGCCGGAAACTTGCGATGTGCCCGGCGCGGGCGATCCTCCCGGCGCAATGACAACCTCATTGTTGCCCTCGGGCCGGATACGCACCGCCATACCGCCCGGCGCCACGGAGACGACCTTACCCGCCTGAAACTCGCGCTCGGCCAGCTCGTTATCAATCATCTTGTCAACATCGATGCCGGTCGCCTGCATCATGCGCAGGCCGTTGTTCGACAGATCGGCGCGTGAAAGCTCTTCTGGCGTGAATCCGACTTCCTGAAGCTGACCTGCAATCGACTGAAGGAATTGCGGGCGCTGGTCCTCGGGAAGTTGCGACAGGACATGCGCCGCCGACGCCATCATCGTGTTCTTGGCCTCGGCGCGCTTCAGATCGGCCTCGCCCATCGTCTTGAAGGCAGTCGCGATCTTGCCGCCGACCTCGGGGTCAAGAACGATGAGCTTGGACAGGACATTCGGGTCCGGTCGGCGCTGTGGCTGCGTTGGCGCAGCGGAAGGCGCCCCCGGAAAGCGAGCCTCCATTGCCGATGTTTCGGCCCGCTGTTCAGGCGTTGCGACGATCCCGCTTGGCTGCGATGCCTGCGCTGAAAGGCTGGTCTGGGGCGCCTGTTCGCCGCCGCCGAACAACTGCCCCATCAGTCCGCTGATCTGCTGCTGGCGCTGCTGGTCGAGACGCGCCTTTGCCTGCGCGGCTCGGTCGGATTGGCCCTGCCGATAGGCGTTGATGAGGGCGCCTGCGTCGATTCCCTGGATCATCGCCATTTAACCTTTACCCCCAAACCACCCAGCGCCCTGACCGTAGAGGTAGGCTCCAGCAAGGTTCTGCACCGTCCCGTTGATGGCATTGCCGGTGTTGATCGCGCCAGCCGCCTGCGCATTGCCTGCATTGGTGTAGGCATTGGCGATGCCAGATGCGGCCTGCGCTCCCGCCGATGCCGTGCCAGAGGTGGCGCCAGAACCTATACCGGCAAGGTTCATCAAACTGTTGACGTAGTTGTTGTACTCGCCCGACGCCTGCCCCTGTGCATAGTTGTTGAGCGACTTCATCGTCGCCCCAGAAGCCAGCGAGCCGCGCGCCGCCGCCGAGCGCTGGATCGCCTTTATGCCCTCATCGAGGCGGAACTGATAACCGGGCGAAGTCTCGAAGCCGCCGTAAGGTTGGCTCGTGCCCTGCGCTGACCCGCCGCCGACCGTATAGGGCGACAGATCGCGCCGAGATCCATCCTTTTCGTAGTGGTACTTGCCGAACTGCTGGAGTGAGCCGAATTCCTGCTGCCCTTTCGCGCCGAGGCTGTTCCAGTTGGCAAGGGCGTCTGGATTGCCCCTGACATAATCGTCCCAATTGACTTTTGATGTGTCGGTGTAGTCGATGCCGTACATGCCCGCGAGCTTGGAGAGCGCACCTTGCCCGACAGCGCGATAAGGCGCGTAGTCCTCTCGCGTGGTGTCGTACATGTACTGCTGGACATCGGCGGCGCGATCCGCGCCCTGCTTCGATGCCTTGGCCGCAGCCTTCCCTGAGGCGTATTGTGTTACACCGCCGACAATCGTGGCGCCAACTGCTACAGCAACCATCAGATGTCCTCCAGCATGGCAGAATACCAAGTCTCGACCGGCTTCATGCCGAGCGCCGCAAACAGCCTGCCGCTGTCCCGGTGCAGCTTCGATCCGAAGTATGCGCGCGTCACCCCGCGCCGTTTCGCCTCGCGGATCACGGCCCGGAACAACCGAAGCGCTGCCGTCCCGCCGCGGATCTCGGGGTGCGTGAAATAGATATCCATCTTGAGCGACAGGCTGTCCTGATAGTGTAGCTCGCGCTCGACGAAGCCGATGAAGTAGCCGACCAATCTTCCGGCGCTGCGCAGCGTCACGAGCAGCAGTATCCCGGCATCATTCAGCGCCTCGTAGCGGCGATAATCCGGATTGAGAGGAACGCGGTCCTTGTTGAGCGCCAGTTCATCCCAGTGCAGCGGATAGATGCGTTTCAGCTCGTCGACGCAGGTGCTATAATCTTCGACCTGAGCCGACAGAAAAGCACGGGGTGCCTTCGGTGTGTCCAGCACCCCGTCAGTCAGTCCGATCACCTCTGTCCGGCGTCAGCGCC
>NZ_CCBH010000075.1:0-1271 GCF_001368935.1 Novosphingobium sp. KN65.2 | reverse complement strand
AGCGGGATCAGACCGAGCGAGGGGCTGTCGTGGCTTGGTTGAGGACCGGGAACATCGGGAACGCCGAGCACGATGTTGCGGCGAGGTATCTTGCAGACGCCATCGAACGCGGTGAGCACATGGGGAGCGGGAAAGATGACTGATATTGTGGGCGCATGGGACGACCTAAAGGAGAACATCCCGCAGGTTCATGCGAAAGCCGCCGAGCAGCTGTGGGACATGGGCGACAAGCTCGCCGACGAAATCACCCGCCTACGCAAGCACGCTGAGGCGATGGCGAGGGCGGCAGAGGACATTCGTGAGCAGCGCCTGCGCTCCGGCTTGAGCGGGCCTCACATGAGGGCCATTATCTACACCAATGAGAAAGCTGCTGCCGCCTACCGCGCCGAATACCCTGATGGAGGTGAACGTGGTTAAGGTGACGGATGAAGACAGAGAAGTGGCTTTCGACGCGGTTTGCAGAATTATTGATGGTGGATTTGATGTCGTCTACCTTTCAGAAACAGACCGGCAGGAACTTGCATCAGAACTTTCAGAAGCCTTCGCCGCCCATCGTGAAGCGGCCACACTCAAGGAAAGGGAGAGGTGTGCGGGGGTGGTTGATGAATTCGATATAGATTGGGCTCTCGGTACTGACGAGAACAGAGACCTTATCGCCACCGCCATCCGCAATCTCAAGGAAGGGTGAGTGATGAGTGAATGGCAACCGATTGAGACTGCGCCGAAGGACGGCAGGTGTATTATTGTCGGAAGATTCACCGGCAAGAAAAACAACCATGATGGACTTGTTCAAGTGGACCGATGGCACAACCGAGAACGTGGAGATTCCTACAATGGATTCGGAAAGTTTAATAATCAATTTTGGCCAGCAACCCACTGGATGCCCCTTCCTGCCCCGCCGGAGACATTGTGATGGATCTACGTGAGAAGGTGGCGCGGGCGTTAGTCCCTGTCCTAAGCGGCGGACAAGAGGACACACGAGGCAGGTCGCTCCCAGATGCTCAGTTCGACGAGCTTTCGCCTGATTGGCAAGAACGCCACATGCAGTACGCAGACGCAGCCATACGCACGGTACTGGATGCGCTGAGAGAGCCGTCGCCGGGGATGGTGGATAGGTTCGTCTCGCGCGCCCTGTGCGTATCAATCCACGACGAGGGAAGCTGGTCGAACTATGCCCGCAATCAATGGCAAGCCATGCTAGACGCCGCCATCCGCGAACACGCCATGGATGAGCTTATCGCCGGGGATGCGGATTTGATGGGCGTTGCAAC
>NZ_CCBH010000074.1:0-1127 GCF_001368935.1 Novosphingobium sp. KN65.2 | reverse complement strand
CGCTTGACCTGCGCGGCTTGGCGATCTTCACCGCGTGGCGCAGGAGGGCTTCGTCGGTGGGGTGGGTCATGCTGCCCTCTCTGCATCGATGTTGCCGTGATGCACGTCGAAGCTGACGGCGACGATCCACGGGTTGTCTTCCCATCGCTCGCCCTCGGCGGTGTGGAGGAAGTCCCAGAGGTCGCGGAACCAACCGCGCGCCTCCATGCCGTCTAGCTCTTGATCCCCAAGTCCCTCAGCCCGCGCATCTGCCTCGCTGATATCCTGCAAGCGCTGTACGCGAACCTCGGTGACGTTGAGGAACATGCGCGAAGCCCAGCGGGGCATGTGGATGGAGGGGACATTGCCGCGATCAGCCGCCTTAGGCCAAGTCCAATCGTCTTCTCCGAACTCGCCGTCTTTGATCGTGCGCCGCAAGCCGTCAGCAGCATAGGTAACATCCAAATCCCAGACGCCATCGCCTAGGTAGTGGGGCCTCCACGCCTCCCGCACATAAAGCCGGTCGCCAGGAGCATAGGGCGAGACATAGGCAGTCAATGGTCCACCGCGCGGGTGATCAAACGCGAAGTAGTGGCGACCGTCACTCCCCTGCGTGAAACGGGCAGTTGGAGCGATGGCAATATTGACCTTATCGCCTTCGGCATTCCACGCCTTCGGCTTGATCAGCCGCCGCGTCTGCGTCTTCCGGCCGTCCAGGAGCGCGCGAACCATCGGCGCGCTGAAGATGATTCCCTTGTCGCTCATACTGCTGCTTCGAATAGGTCCATCTGGTCGGGGATGAGGCTCTCGGCCCACGCGATGATCTCGCGCGCTTCCCGCTGCATCGATGGGTCTGTCAGTTTCTCGAAATCGCTATGGAACCTTGCGACCTGCTCGCGGATCGCATCGTCGCGCGTTGGGTGCGGCTGGCAGGCGTCAGTGATCGGCCCGGTCGATCCCCACCAGTTGCCGGTGAAGAACGAGAACCCGCGATACGAGCGCCAGCCTTCCGGCGTCTCGACGAGATCTATGGCTGCCCGACGCGCGCCACCCTTGCTATGGAGTTCGATCTCCTCGTGCGGGCGGTAAACGCCGTGGGCGTTCTTCGTGCCGGGGAGCCAGTCGCTCATGCTTCACCCCGCGCCTTG
>NZ_CCBH010000073.1:0-9858 GCF_001368935.1 Novosphingobium sp. KN65.2 | reverse complement strand
CCGCCCGGGGGGGCCGGGGCGGGGGGGTGTCGGCCGCGCGCCCTGATCCTATAGCCGAAATTGAGATTATCGACCGATATGTCGCCGTCGATCGTCGCACCGGATGATGCATTGGCGAGAATCCCGGCTGTGGTCAGCTCGGCGAGTTGGTCACGCGGATAATTCCACGAAACAATGCTGGTATAGGCGTCGCTGGCGTGGCTGATCGCTTCCAGCATGTAGGTGCGCTGATCGGTGGTGAGGACGATATTGGTCCGCAATTCGCCCTTGATCGGCTTGATGAAAACAAGGGTCTGCGCGCTCGATCCCGTCCCCTGCTGGGTTTCGCCCATGACCCAGCGAACGGTATCGCCAGCGGCCTTGGAAATCAGTTTCTCGCCGGGTCGGAGCGCGATCGTCGAGATGAAACGCGGCGAGGTATGCACCTCGTAGATCGCTCCCGGCATATAATCGTAGAACATGGCGGAATTGATGAAGCCGTCCGGAGCTGGTGTTTGCCGGGAAAGATCGTTGGCGCTGCGGATCGTCGCAAGAGGCGGCGAGCCGCGCCGAACGGCAGCGCGTGTGGATGGCTGGGGCCGGTTGACCGGCACCAGGCGCGAGGGGGGCGCTTCCGGCTCGGGGAGCACAACGGGTTCCGGCGCGGGCAACACTTGGGCCTGCGCGGGGACCATCTGCGTTTGCTGGGCGGTCGCGGCGCAGCCGGTGGTGCTCCAAAGGATTGCCGACGAAAGGGCGATGGCCCGGACGGACCTGATACGGATACGCTGCATGATTAAAGCTCCCGGCTCCATTGGAAGTTGGTGATGAAGATTCCGAGCGGGTTGGCGCGTAGCTCCTGCTCGGTCTTGGGGGGTTTCACGCGAACGGTGAAAAGGCCGGTCCACCGCTCGGGAGGCATGGGCGTGCCGTTCGTGTAGGCGGTTTCCCGCCAAGTCACCTGATAGGTGTCCTTGCTGCGAGGCAGGACCGCTTGCACCTCAATGGTTCGGGCATCCTGTCCGACATTGGCGAAGGGATCGTTTTCCTTCGCATAGGTGTTCAAGGTCTGCTCGGCCTGCGCCGTGATGAAGTTATAGGCGTTCTGCCAGTTCTGGCGGATGACAACACCATCGGTGCTTTTCGAGCGAACGAGCTGCACCCAATCGGCAAGGAAATAGGCCGTCTCGGCGCGGCTAGGTTCATAGACCTGACCGGCAGCGACGATCTTCCCCGGCTTGCCCAGCTCGTTGACCGGGACAACATAGGTGGCAACCCGCGTCGTGGTCGCCAGATAGATATTGGATGCGACGGCCGCGCCCGCGATCCCAAGCGCGATGAACGTGGCAATGCGCCAGTTCTTCGCCTGCACGCGGGCGGAGCCGATGCGGTTGTCCCATTCCTGCGCCGCCTTGGCGTAGGGACTATTCAATGGTGCAGAGCTGCCGTAGCTGGGCGTCGATCGCCGAAACAAGTTCTTCATGTGGTTAGTCCTCGCTGTGCTCGATGTCGGCGGTCATTCCTGCCCCGCCCTGACTACTGGTTGCCGCCGCCGCCGCCTGCGCGGCGCGCGTGGTCCTACTGGCGCGATGCGCCTTGCTTCGTGCCTCGGCCCGCGCGACCGTCACGTCAGGCGGGGGCGCTGTGCTGGGGGCAGGAGTGGGAGCGGCTTTGCCGCTATCCGTCTTCGCGGCGGCGCTCGCCTCGCCCGCATCGGAAGCAGGGCCGGTATCGGCACCTGACGATGACGGCACGCTGTCTGTCTGCGAGCTGGCCGCCGATGCTTCGGCGGTGCCTGCTCCGCCATCGCTGGACGGTGCTGCGGCGCTCGCCGTATCCGCACTACTTGCATTGCCTGCACTACCTGTAGTGCTTGACGGCTGCGCGGCGCTGCTCGGCGGCGACGCGGCATTCGGGCGGTAGGCCCCCAAGTCCGCATTGCTGTTCTTGTTGAGGAAGTCGCGCACTGCACGGCCATCAGTCATGTCGGGCGGCTCGACGCCCTTTTCGCTGGCGATCTTCTGCGCGGTATCCTGCATACGAGCGGTCGGGGCTGCGTCGAGGCCAGCGCCGCCGCCTGACGGTGCGGAGGGCATCCCGCCACCGCCTGACGGGGATGGAGTGCCACCCCCGCCACCGCCACCTGATGACGGCCCAGGGGCCGGACCCATCGTGCCGCTACCAAAGCCTCCAAGGGGAGGGATGCCGCTTTTTGCGCCCTCTCTGATCGCACCAGCAGCGGCTTGTGCCTTGGCGGCCATGGCAGCAGGAGCGCCCATCGCTGCACGGCCCGCGCCGATCGCGCCGCGACCGGCGAGATATGCGCCGCCTGCTGCGGCGGCAACGCCAGCGGCTCCCGCGAGAGCTGCGCCACCGCCAAGCTGCGGCCCGCCTGCAACAAGCGCATTCGCTATCGCGGGGACGACAAGTGACAGCATCATAAGAAGAATCGCGGCTAACAAAATTGAAAGTGCCTGCGTGGTGGCAAGGTCGGGATTGCCGGGAGCGACAAGGGTAATGTTATTGAAGGTCTTGCCGCCAATCGTGACGATCAGGGCAATGGTCATTAATTTAAGTCCGGACGACACGACATAGCCAAGCGCGCGCTCAGTAAGAAAGCTGGTCTGTTTTAGAACGCCGAACGGGATCAAAACGAAAGCTGCCAGCGTTACAAGCCTGAACTCGATCAGCGTCACGACGAGTTGCACAGCGATGACGAAGAAGGCAGCAATTGTTCCGATCGCAGCAAATGCGATGATAATTATCGCTGCAAAATTGTCGAAAAATGCCACCGGCCCCGTCATCGACTTGATGACGTTCCCCATCGCAATCACATGATCGAATCCGAACTTTACGATGTTCCCCGGATTATCAAGGAAAGCATCGACGCCCATTCCGCTCCCGCCTGCCTTCAAACCTAACGCGGTAAAGCCCTTAACAACGGTCCAGCTCAATCCTTTCCAGTCGTTCACCAACCACAGAAAGAAACCGAATAAGAGGGCTTTCCTAAACAGCTCGGACGTAATCCGGCCATTTTCGTCGAGCGCCCAAAATATCGCGGCAAGAGCGAGGGCGATTGTTGCGACAATCGACATGATGCCCATAACATCGCTATTGATGAGGCCGAAGCCGCTATCAATGGCGCTAGAATAGGCATCTAGAAACTTGGTGAGAATGTCGGTATTAGCGGGGCTTGGCATCGCTGCATCCTAAAGTAGGGCGCGATCACGCTTTAGAAGGCGTAATTCGGCTGCTTTGGCTGGGGACCGAAAACCCGCTTGTGCAGCGTGTTAGATTCGATCTCGGAAATAACTGCTCTCGCGTTCTTGCAATTGTCATCGGCCGTTGTCGGTTGTGACTTGCATGTTTCGATCGTGGCGCGGGCTTCATCCGGGTGTTCCCGGTAGTAATCGACGCTCTTTATGCTGGGGCCACAAGCAGCCAGCCCCAGCGTGGCGAGAACGACAAAGCGGAAGCAAACGTGTCTCATCGACTGCCTCAAAAGCTATAGTTGGGTTGGGTTGGCTGGGGACCGAAAGCGCGTTTGTGCAACGCATCGCTTGCAGCCTGTTCGGCCGCGCGCTGGGCATTTGCCGTCTCGGCCGCACGCATCTGTGTGATGAGCAAGGTCTGTAGCCCGCTAAGCTGGGTCGAGAGTGCCGCCAGAAGCTGGTTCGTCGCCTGAATGGCGGCGGTCTGTCCATCCGCCCCCTGCGAGGCGCTGACGGCCCGCGAAACGGCGCTCTGCGTGCGGCTCTGACTCTGTGCTATCGCGTTTTGCGCCTCCATCGCCTCGCGCCGGGTATCGCGCGTGCGGAGTTCCCAATCCTGCTGCTGGGACGTGATCTGATCCCAAGACGAACCGAGAAGGTCTTGCGGGTAAATCCTGTCCAGATCGGACGTAAGGCTCTTGGCGTTATAGCCAATGCCGTTAGCGCTCTGCATGATGGAGGTCGCATCGTTAAGGATCGACGACAGCTCGGGGCTGATGTCGGTCGTGATCTTGTTGAGCATCCGCGTCTGCGCGTCGAGCTGGGCCTTGAGCTGCGTCACCTGATCGGTGGCGGCCTTCACCTGCTTCAACATCTGCGCGATGGCCTTCACGTCCACCACGGGCATAGCGGCGGACGCTGGCGTGACGCCGATCGGCGTTAGTCCCGTGGTCGTGATCGCCCCCAGGGCGAGCGCGGCGGCAAGAATACGGGGCTTCATGCTTCTTCTCCTTCTGCGGTGTGAACTAGATCTTGTTCGAGGTTGGGCCGCTTGGGCGGGTGGGGCCTCGCGAGCAGCCGGTAGGCGAGCGCGAGCACCACCATGCCGATCGCGCCGATGAACAGGGGCAATGGCTCGCGTGCCACCCATCCCAGCACAAAGGCGAGATAGAAGGGGGCCAGCGCGACGATCAGTGCGATGCGCTGCCGGCGACGTGTGGCCGCCAGCCATGGCAGGAATGGTCGCGGCATCACGCAGCTTCCCCGGCGCTCTGCGCTTCACGGCGGAGGAAATCGGCGATGCCGGGAAGGCCCTTCATCGAAAAGAAAGTCGAAGCGAAGTTCCAGCCCTCGCCATCGACCCGTTCCATGATCCGGTCCATCATCTTATGATCTTCGGGCGAACTGGCCGCGACGGCCGCCAGCGCGACGGGACCAAGCCCCAGCTCGAACAGGCGATTACCGGAGCGACTCTGGTAGTAATATTCGCGCTTCGGGATCGCCTTGGAAATCAGGTCGATTTGCTTGGTGTTGAGGCCGAACCGCTCATAAACAGCCTCGATCTGCGGCGTCCGCGCGTCGGGGTTTGGCAGGAAGACGCGCGTGGGGCAGCTCTCCACCAGCGCCGACGCAATCGACGATTGCAGCACATCACCAAGGCTCTGCGTTGCAAACACAACCGCGACGTTCATCTTGCGGAGCGTCCGTAGCCATGCCTCGATGCGCTTGGCGAAGCTGCTGGAATCGAGGAACAGCCATGCTTCGTCCAGAATGAGCAGCGTCGGCCGTCCATCCTTGAACCGGCGCTTTTCGAGAACATGGAAAAGGTAGGTCAGGACAGGACCGACCGCCGCCTTGTTGTCCATCAAGGCTTCCATCTCGAAAGCCTGCCAGTTGCCACCGCTCAAGGCATTGGTGGCCGCGTCGAGCAAGTGACCGTGCGGGCCGTCCAGCGTATAGGGAATGAGGGCGTCCTTGACTTCCTTGTCCTGAATAGTCGCGGCAAGCATGGTGAGCGTGCGCTGATCCTGCGGCGCGCTGGCAAGGTTGGTGAGCGCGCTCCAAACCGCGTCTTTCACTGCCGGGGTGATCGGCACATTCTCGGCCGCGATGATGTCCAGAACCCATTCCTGCGCCCATGACAGGTCCGAAGCCGTGTCGATCTCGGCGAGGGGCTGGAAGGCGAGCGCGGCTCGATCGCCGCCAAGGTAGAAGAATGCGCCGCCAGAAAGCAGCGTCGAGGACCGCGACGACGCGCCCTTGTCGAATATGAAAACCTGCGCGTCGGGATAGCGAAGCCATTGCATCGCAATCGTATTGAGCAGCACCGACTTGCCCGCGCCTGTCGGGCCTATAATCATGGTGTGGCCCACATCGCCCTGATGGAGGTCGAAACGGAACGGGGTCGAGCCATCGGTGCGGGCGTGGAGCAGCGGGGGGAGCGGTTCGGTCGCCCCACGCTTGCGCGCCTCGGCCGTAAGGTGCGCGTTGATGACCGGACCCGACCAATTGGCGGAGACGGGCAGCATATCGCATAGATTGAGGGTGGTAACGAGCGGGCGGCGCACGTCCGCATAGGCGTGTCCGGGCAGGCTTCCGAGCCACGCCTCTACGCCGTTCACGTCTTCGACCTTGGCGACGAAACCGGCGCGGTTGATGCTCGATTCCACTTCGCGGACCTTTGCCGCCAGCTTGTCCGGGTCTGGATCGGTGAGCGTGATCGTCGGCGTGAAATAGCCCATACCCGCACTGTCGGACCCGATGACCAGCATTGCCGCCTCGGCGTCATATGCCTTGGCGATGGCGTCGCTGTCCTCAAGCTGGGAGGGTTCCTTGGTGATGGCCTCCTTGATGAGGGCCGTCACGCCCTTGCGCTTGGCAAACCAGCGTTTGCGGATTTTCTCGACTTCCGATCTGGCGTCCTCCTTGTCGAGGGGGAGGAACCGGCAAACCCAGCGATAGGGGATGCCCAGCGAATTGAGCCGGTCGAGCATCCCCGGCGTCGATGATGCAGGATAGGACCGGATTGAAATGGTCCGCATGTAGTGCTTGCCCAAGCGCGGGAAGAGACCCGCCTGAAAATCGTCGTCGGTAATCATGGCGTCGAGGTAGAAAGGCACCTCGGGAGATTTTACGGGGTGGCGCTTGGTCGAAATGCATGAATGGAGATAGGTCAGCGTCTCGTCGTCGCTCATCTCGCGGATTTCAGGCATGAAGCCGGAGAGTATGTCGCCGACCTGTCGGACGACGCCCTGAAAATCCCGCAACGCGGTGCGATACATGGCATCCGCGCCCTGCCCGGTAGGGGCATTCTCGATCACAAGGCTGCTGGCGCGCCCTATATTGCCCTCGGGGGGCAGATAGGTGAACGTCATGAAATAGCGGCTTTCGAAATGCGATTCCTCGGCCTCGAAAGCGGCGCGCCGTTCCTCGTCCACGAGCTGGGAGACGGGATCGGGAAAGAGGCTGTCAGGATAGGTTTGCGAGGGCACGCGCAGGGCCTCAACATGGAGGCACCAGCGCGAACCCAAGCGGCGCAGCGCATTGTTGAGCTGCGATCGTGCGGAAATCAGGCCGGATTGGGTCGCACTCGCAAGGTCCGGCCCGCGAAAGGTAAGCGACTTCTGGAAACTGCCATCCTTGTTCAGGAGAACGCCGGGGGCAATGAACGTGGCCCAGGGCAGATGGTCCATGAGGCGAGCGGCCTTTGGCCGATATTCTCCGATATTGAACATTTCAGGCGTCCCAATATGGTTTCTGGCGAAGGTGACGATTGAGCGTCGCGAAAAAATGGGGGTCGCGCTTCGTGAGCGCGTAGGCGACCATGTGCAGCGCGGCCCCCACAGGGATGCCCAGCCACCACACACCAAGGCCAAGGGTCAGCTCGGCCGCCATAATGAAGTTGATGAGCGCGAAACTGCGAGGAACCCCGCCGAACGTCATCGGTTCGGCGAGGCTGTTGTGAAACGGAACCTCGTAGCCCGGTATGTCGTGGCTATCGGCCATGGTCAGAAACCCGCGCCGCCAGAGAAGCCGAAGAACGGGATGAAGAAGGTGCTCGCGGCAAAGGCGATGGCGAGGCCGAAGACGATGCCCAGCACCTTACGCATGAACCCGCCGCCTTCGGAGAAAGCGAAGCCAAGGCCCGCGAGGGCGACGGCGAGGATGCCCGCGATCTTGGCGACGGGGCCGGTCAGTGAATCGGCGATCTGTTGCAGCGGGTCTTCCCACGGCATCCCGGAGCCGCCCGCGAAGGCCGGGGACGATATGAGCGAGAGGACAGCGACGAAAACCGCCGCGCGCCCTCGCCTGATGAGGTTCCGAATGTTCATTGATTACTCCCAGATAGGTCAGCATCTCCGAATATTTAATATTCGGAGAGACTATAGAATATACCAAAAGGGAGTCCGGTCAATGCCTATGTGTAGCTATTTGCGACTGGGTGGCAATTACCCCTTTTCGGCGATTGCCAAGTCCTTAGTTAATATCTTCAATAGTATAGCGGTCGCCATCGCGACCGGCGACGCGGGCGATGTTCTCGATCTGGCGTCCTTCCTTGGTCCGCCTGATGAAAACGAGGACGTTGATCGCTTGCGCGATTGCCCGATACGGGATGCGCTGCGTCACCTCGCCAATGAGGTCTTCAAGACGGGTCAAACCTTCATAGGCGCTATTTGCGTGGATCGTCGCCAGTCCTCCGGGATGGCCGGTGTTCCACGCTTTGAGCAAGTCCAGCGCGGAGCCGTCGCGGACCTCGCCGATAATGATCCGATCCGGACGCAACCGCAGGCTGTCCCGGACAAGATCGGTCATCGTGACGGGCGGGTCGCTGCGCTTGGTCAACAGCTCCACCTTGTCAGTGGCCGCGCATTGCAGCTCGGCGGTATCCTCGATCAGGAAAACGCGGTCCTCGGCGAAGGCGGGAAGCGCGAGGATCGCATTGGCGAGCGTGGTCTTGCCGGAGCCGGTGCCGCCGACGATCAGCATATTCGCCCGCTGCTCGGCCGCTTCGCTCAATAGCGCCGCCTGTGCGGCGCTCATGATGCCTTCCGAGATATAGTCGTCGATCGTGAAAATGACCTCGGGCCGCTTGCGGATCGAAAACATGGCATTCGCCGCGACAGGCGGGAATATGCCCTGAAACCGCTCGCCGGTTTCGGGCAAGGTGGCGCTGACGCGCGGCCGATCGCGCGTCACGACTTCCCCGGCATGGTCCGCCAGTAGCCGCAAGATGCGTTCGGCATCTGCTGGCGTCATGTCGTGGCCGCTATACTCGCGGCCCGCGCCGATGCGATCGACCCATATCTTGCCGTCAGGGTTCACCATGACCTCTACAACCAGCTTTTCGGCAAGCGCAGACGCGATGACGGGGCCAAGGGACTGACGCAGCGCATGGGCCTTGCGGTCGAGCGTAAGCGGGTTGTGCTGAACCATGGTCGTAACTCCTAACTGGCCGGGTGCGCGTCGAGGAAGGCTTTGCACGCGGCAAAATCGGTGCGGAACGTCGAAGGGGGCGGCGTGCCGGTGCGCTTGGCAACGGCCATCACCGCCTTAATCATCTTCTCGCTGGGCGCGGCCGTGCCGAACGCGGCCGTAGGCTCGCACTGGCGCAGCACGCCGATAAGGCGCTCCGTCTCGGCCGCCACCTCCGACACAAAGGCGTCAAGCGTAGTACCGCCGGTCAAAATCCCGTCGATCCGGCTTTCCCAAACGGCCGTTGTGCCGGGATCGACCAGCGACGGCGCGACCTTATGCAGGATCGAGAACACGGCCATGCCTGCCTGTGTGGGATAGAGCTTGCCGCCCTTCGTCATGATAAGGCCCTGTTCCTTGAGGCCAGCAATGACGCTATCGCGCGTTGCCTGCGTGCCGATGCCCTTTGCATCTTTCAGGCGCTCTTTCAGCGCCGGGTCGCGGATGAACTGCGCGGCATTCTTCATCGCCTTTACAAGCGTGCCCTCGTTTAAACGCTCTGGCGCGCGCGTGGTCCGCTCGGATAGCTTGGCCGTGACGATCTCGGCCGCCGCGCCGTGCTCGAGCGCGGGCAACTCGGCCACGTCCTCTTTCTCCTTGCCGGACGTGTCGCGGTAGAGGCGCCAGCCCTCTACGTGCGACACAACGCCCTTGGTCGCATAGACGGCCTCGTCGATCGGGAGCGTCACGCTGGTTTCGTCATATTCGTAGTCGGGCGACATGGATTGCAGGAACAGGCGCGCGATTTCATCGAACAGGCGGCGTTCATCCTCGGAAAGCGCCGCGTAGGTGTCGGGGAGCGTTGCGAGCGTCTTGGGGTTCGGGATGATGGCGTGATGGCTTTCGCCGCCAAGCCCGGCATCGGAAAAGACGCCCTGCTTTCCCTTGCGAATGTTCGGGGCACCAGGTGCCCCGATCTGCCACGGCCCGAACGTCGATAGCGCAGCGAAAATTTCGCTTGCTGCCGGAATAAGAACCTCGGGCAGATAGCGCGTCTCCGCGCGTAGATAGGTTATGATCTTGTGCCGGTCGTAAAGGGCCTGCCCGATCTCCATGACCTTGGCGGCCGTCCAGCCCCAACGCCCCGCGATCTCCTGCAAGGTCGAAAGGTCGGGGGGCTTTGGCCCCGCCTTCTTCTTGCGGGTGGTGGCAACGGCGAGTTGGCCGCGCGTGCCGATCGCAGCGGCAACCGCCG
>NZ_CCBH010000072.1:0-2659 GCF_001368935.1 Novosphingobium sp. KN65.2 | reverse complement strand
TATCTCAACGGTCACTCCGATGTCATTGGTGGCGCGGTAGTGGCTGCTGATCCGCGCGAAGCGCAGGACTTGCGCGAGTGGGCCAATGTGGTGGGGACCGCGGGGGCACCCTTCGATTCCTGGCTGACCTTGCGCGGATTGCGGACGCTATTCCCACGCATGCAAAGCCAGCAGGCAAATGCCATGGCCGTGGCAAGGTTCCTGGCACAACATCCCGATGTCGCGGCGGTCCATTATCCGGGACTTCCTTCGCATCCCGGGCATGCCATTGCAGCACGTCAGCAACGCGGCTTCGGAGCGATGTTGAGTTTTGAGCTGACAGGTGGTGCCGAGGCTGTTCGTCGGTTTATCGCCAATGTTGAGTGCTTCACGCTCGCTGAATCGCTGGGCGGCGTCGAGAGTCTCATCGCTCATCCGTCGACCATGACTCATGCGGATATGGGACCTGATGCCAGGGCGACCGCCGGGATCAGTGACAGCCTTGTACGTATGTCGATCGGCCTGGAGGCCGAAGCCGATCTGATTTCGGGCCTGGAAATTGGATTGGCCGCTTTGTCGAACGCTGTCTGAGAAATGTAACCATCCGCCTTGATTGTCCGCATCCATGGGAACGATTCAATGTCGTGCCAAAGCGGCGCAACACTCTTGATCATGTCGCTTATTCGCCAGCGCTCGACAAACATGTGCCCGGCCCGCAATTTTCCATCTGGCGCCAATCGGTTTCAACGGTCATAGGCCGCGCCGAGTCTTTCCGGTAGCACCCAGACCGAACCCCCCGCTCCCGGGAAGGCTCTTCACCTCGCATAAGGATCCGACCCCAAAAGCCGGAACCGCCAGCGCTCGACTGCTAAGCAAGGCCAAGGCCGCAGCACGAACCCGGTGAGTGCGCCTGCCAACCTGTGTCACCAAAGCATTCGCCGTGTCGCATGGCAATGGCATAGCGCTGAAGCGCATCCGTCATGCCCGTCGGCAACGCCGCGATGTCAAGCTGGAGACCGACATCTTGCCGCTTTCGGATCGCGATCAATTGCCATCAACAGGTATCGTATGGGCACTCAGATCGTCCACCCGATCCGTCCCAGTCGCCCGGGGTCAACTGATTTCCCGGACATCGAAGGTGTTATGCTTGAGATGACAAAGAAACCTTTCTCCCTTCCATAACTTCACGTCGCGATTGGCAGCCTCGTCTCTCGCGATGATCAATGCTTCGCTGGCGTCCTCGGCGCAAAACTCGACAGTCTTGCCCGGTCCGATCCCGTCATTCGCAAATCTGAGGCGATTGACGTCGGTTCGTTTCACCATAATGCCTCCGTCTTCGGCTTCGTTGGAGTTCACCATAGCAGAACGCCCCGCCAATATACAGGTCGGGAGGCCTGGCAGCATTGACGCTGGTAGAGGGTTTGCAGGGGCCGATGCATCGTAAGGCCCTCACTTTTTGCTTTCGCGCTCGTACCACTTCGAAACGGGATGTGCAGTTGCAGCTTTTGCGATTGTCGCATCGCAAGGAACGGCGCAATCTACAGGTTGCGGGGCATCGACTTTGCAAACTATCCGCCCCGTGCTTGCGTTTGCTGCCCATGCCGCAAACGTCATGGAGGAGGCATCACATGGCCAGTCAGTGCGTTGCATTTCGCGATTCCAAAGGCGGTCTCCATGCCAGTCTTGAAGAGGCGACTCTCAAGGACCTTGCAGCCGTCCTTGGTCGCGTCGGTGACGAGGGCGGCATGACCGCCGGCGTTGCCAAGCTCGTCTTTGAAAAACGACAGGAAATCGAGCGCATCCTCGCCGAGCACGACCAGCTCACCGAGATGGTAGCCGACCGAGCGAACGTCGAACGGCTGCACGCCGTATAGAGCACGCAAGTTCAACCGGGCCGATAAGCATCAGTGCACCGGCGAATTCGCCACGAACGCTTGTAAATCCGGGCCAGGAAAGATCTACGCCCTGCGCGATTTCAGGCACTGGAAAGGGCTGCTCCTTCAGCCGAAAGAGCAGCCCCTCGACCAGCCTTTCAATGTTCTCGCCGGGTCTGTATCACTGCAGGGAGACAGCCGATTCCAGACCCACTCGGTGGCTCCAACGTACGAGGCTTCCGGGTCACAAACAGGCATACCGGAACATCGAGTGTCGGGCCATTATCCGCCAGCACATCATGCTTGCGGGGTAGCACCGCAATATTGCGGGTTCGTCTTGGCAATCGCATCGGCAATCATTGCCGCAAGGGCTTCCTCGGCCCTTACGCGCGCCGACGCATCGCCGCCGGCAAGGTCCTTGCGGATCCACTCGGGCGCGCGCTCGACGACTTTGAGGTTGATCTCGCTGACCTGTTTCATGACAGATGCCATTGCAGGTCCTGGCTGGAAGCTCAACCCGGTTAGCGGGTGTGCCCTGAAGCGGTCTGTGCCCCGCCGTTCCTGCAGGAGCGTCATCTGATCAGGACAAGCCCCCCGGCTTCCTCGAGCCGTACGCTTTCGCGCCGTGTTTGTATCAGCCACTTCGACTTAGGGCATTGCGCCCCAGCATCACGGGCTTCTTGCCATTCTTACTCCTGGAACGCGCATCCGCGTCATCCGAGCAATTTCATGAAATTGCGCTTGCGGCCATGACGCTGTCTGACTGCGATGACATAGGCACTATGTTCGGCACTACCATGCAGCGT
>NZ_CCBH010000071.1:0-5443 GCF_001368935.1 Novosphingobium sp. KN65.2 | reverse complement strand
TTTTGCACCGCCGTTCTCACACTCAGGGTGAGCGATTGCGTCAGCTATATGTCGATCTGGCCCGATCCGAGCCGTGATCGTGTCATGAAACGGAGGCAAACTTGGGCGGTCTGATCATCGGGCCTGGCAATTCGAAGGATGCCAATGGACATCGTGTCTGAGAGCAACGACGCCTCGGTCCGGGAAAGCCCGCCAAAGGATGGGAAGCGCCAGCTGAGGAAAGTTGCGGCGCGCGGCGCTGCCTATTCGGGCATTGCGCAAGGGCTCAAGGTCCTCCTGTCGATGGCGTCGGTCATCGTGGTGGCCCGGCTGCTCGCACCGTCCGAGTTCGGCGTCATCGCCATGACCACGCCGATCACGGGTTTCATCCTGATCTTCCAGAATCTGGGTCTGAACCAGGCAGTCGTGCAGGCCCGCACGATCAATGAGGAGCAGACCAATGCCCTGTTCTTCTACAACCTCGCCGCTTCGGCAGCGATCGCCCTGATCTTCCTTGCCATCTCTCCGCTGGTGGGGCTGTTCTATGGCGATCCGCGGCCGGCAATGGTGACCGCCGCCAGCGCTCTGACCGTCCTGCTCACCGGCACGACCCTCCAGCACACCGCATTGCTCAACCGCGCCATGCGCTTTCGCGCGCTCAGCTTCGTGGATGTGACGACGGCGGCGGCCGCACTGCTGTTCACCGTGGGGTTTGCGCTCTGGCTGCGCAATTTCTGGGCGCTCTGGCTCGGCGCATTCTGCGGCACCATCGTCAATGCCGCGCTCGTCTGGCGCATCGACCGCTGGCGCCCTTCGCGCCGGATCGTGTGGGGCAGCGCGCGCAACATGGTGAAGTTCGGGGCGAACCTGACCGGCTTCAACTTCCTGAACTTCATCCGGAAGAACATCGACAACATCCTGATCGCCAAGATGTGGGGCTCGTCCGCGCTCGGCCTCTATGACCGCAGCTACAAGCTGATGATGTTCCCGCTCGAAAAGGTGAACTCCCCGCTCGCCCGGGTCATGCTGCCGGCCCTTGCGCGCGTGCAGGACGAACCTGCCCGCTACCGCCGCATGTTCCTGCTTGCGATCCAGACGCTCTCCATCGTCTCGGTCCCGGGCATCATGGCGGTTGCCATGTGCAGCGACGTGGTCATTCCGCTGCTCTTCGGGGCGCGCTGGACCGACGCGAGCCCGATCTTCTTCTGGCTGAGCCTGGCGGCGGTGACGCAGCCGGTTTCCAATGCGACCGGGTGGCTGTTCATCAGCTCCGGCCGGACCAGGGAAATGTTCCAGTGGGGCCTCTATTCGACCCCGGTGACCATTGCCGCCTTCGTGATCGGCCTGCCGTGGGGCCCCGTGGGCGTGGCGAAGGCCTATTTCCTCAGCCAGGCCGTGACTGTCCCGGTCCTCTATTACTGGTGCACCCGCGGCACTGCGGTTTCGGCGCGCGATCTCTATGCCGCGATCCTGCCCACGCTGGTCGGCGGTCTGCTCGCCTGGTCGCTGGTCTTGCTTGCGCGCGAGCATCTTTCGACCGTTCCGCTGCTCGCAACCGCCTTCGTCTGCTCCTACGGCTTCAGCGTCGCTGTTCAGGCGGTCACGAAGAAGGGCAGGACGGCGCTTGTCGAGATGACCCGGATCCTCTCCGCGGCGCGACCCTAGGACGGCAGACCATGCAAACCGCCCCACCGCCCCAGATCAGATCACGCCGGTTCGATCCGGTGTACCTCTGGGCCATGGCGCTGTTTCTCGCCGCCCTTGCGATCCGCCTGACGTGCAGCCGGATCATCCCGCTCCATCCGGATGAGATCTTCCACATCCTGACCGCGACATCCTGGGCGGATGACGGCAGCTTCAGCCTTGGCGACGGCAGTTACACACGGGGCTGGATCTACACCGTGCTGGCGGGCGAGAGCTTCCGCACCTTCGGACATGTGAGCGTATTTCTGGCACGCCTGCCGGCCATCGTCGCCGGCGCGCTGATGGTGCCGGTGATCTTCCTCTGGATCGGCAGGTCGGCCAACCTGACCGCTGGCTGGATCGGCGCACTTCTCGTCTGCGGCACGGAACTGATGATCCGGACATCGGACTTCGCGCGCTTCTATTCCCTGCAGGCCCTGCTGGTGCTGGTGGCCGCCGCGATGGTATATGAATACCTGCTCCATCTTTCGCGAAAACGGATTTGGCTCCCGGCCGTCGCGCTGGCCTGTCTGGGGCTGGCCGCGCAATTGCAGATCACGACCATTGTGGCGACCGGCGCCATCGGCATCTTCGTCGCCCTGTACCTCGCCACGCGGCCGCAGACGCGGTCCCTGCTGGCAGACACGAAGATGCGCTGGCTTGCCGGCGTCCTCGTCCTGCTGGCGGCAGCCGGCGCCGTCGTGGTCGTCTATCTGGGGCTCCCCCGGCTCCTCGAGGCAGAGCCATGGGCGGAAAAGCACAGGTTCGACTACCTGTTCTACCACGTGCTCCTCAGCCGCGACTATCGCCTGTTCTGGTACCTCATGCCCCTGGCCGCCTTGCCGGCCATGGCACGATACCCGCGCCTCACCACCTATTGCCTTGCCCTCTGGCTGGTTCCGCTTTTGGTCCATTCGTTCGGAGGCATGAAGGCAGACCGCTACATCTCCTATGCCTTCACCTTCTTCCTGGCCTTCTGGGGCATTGCACTTGCCGCGGCCGCGCCCTGGCTGAAATCCGCAGTCGTGCAATGCCTGGAGACCTTCCAACGGACCACAGCCATTCCGCTGGGAGAGCGGGCGCGCAGGCTGCTGGTGCCTGTTATCCTCGTTCTTTGCGCCATCTCGGTGATCGCCGTTAACACGAAGCTCGTCGACAGCCCGAAGCTCATAGCCAAAGGCCTGCTCGCATTTGCCCGCGCGCCCGGCGGCATCTTCCGAAACCCGCCCGATCCGGAATGGGACCGCGGACTGGAGGCTATCCGCCGGGACCTGAACGAAGGCGCGGTCCTGATCGGCGTGGATGAACTGCGCACGACGCTTTACCTGCAAACCCCGAACTTCGGCATGTACCTTCCCCCGGACACGGCCACATTCAAGCGAAATGGGTTCACGATCGACAAACGCAACGGCCGTCCCGTCATCGAGAACGTGAAGGATCTGGAGAAGGTCTTCTCATGCATCGATCGCGGCGTACTGCTGGTACCGGCCCGGCGCTGGCTGCAATACGGGTTCCTCGATGCGCCGATGGCAGAGTTCATCAGTGCCAGGACCCGGTTGGGGCAGCCGCGAATTCCCGGCTTCTACGTCTACCGCTGGCAGCACCGCGTGAACCTTCAGGGATGTGCCGCGGTCCGGAACGAAGCGCAGATACGCAAGATTTCCGCGCCGCTGGAACCGTGACCTTGTCGGTCCCAACCGGCTCGAAGACCAATTACGGCTGAAGCATCCCGGTCGGTACGGTGAGTTTTTTGAAGTCAGTCATGAGTTGAAAACAGGCAGGACGCGAACGCGGAAGGTGAAAGCTATGCGACTTCAGATCGAGTTCTATCGCTTCCGTTTGCTTTCTCTGATTATCATTCTGGTGCTTGGCGCTCAGTTGGTAGCGTCATTCGGCCACGCGAACCGGTTCTTCCGTTCATGTGGTATCCCATGTATGCGACAGCGCATTTCGACGGTGAGCGCATTAATATCGAACATCGCATTTACGCAGTCACGCCGAACGGTGACCGGCAGTACATCGATCCCTCCAAGGATCTGAAAATCGATTTCTGGAGATACGAGCGACGCTTTGCCCGTCCCCTGCGGGACAGGAAATTGGACAGGATCAGGCCGATCCTTGGAATGGTCGTCGAGCGCTATCCCACTTTTACCGAGCTACAAGTGGAAGATTATCCGTTGATCATCACCAGGCAGGGACCGCGGAAGGCGCAAAGGCAGGTCATCGCCGCCATCTCACGGGCCGAGGTTGAGGAGGCCCTGAAATGACGACGTTTTCTCTCACACAGAAGTGGGACCGGTACTGGTTCCCAGATGCGCCTTTGCTCGACCTTGCGATCCTTCGCGTGATTGCCGTCGGCACGCAGTTGGCATTGATGGTGTTCGACAGTCGCTATGGCCTCGTGAGTTTGCGCGAGATCAGCGAACTGCCGGTTTCATTCTATCGCCCCCTGCCCTTCTTCAGACCCATCCTTGCGATCTTGGGCGGACATACCTTCACGATCTCGGAAATCCAGACCATCCACATTGCAGCAATCGCAGTTGGTTTTGCCGCACTAGTGGGTCTCTGGACGCGGGTCACCCTGTTCCTCTTCGCGGCAGGCGTTATGCTCGTGCAGCTCTGGGCGCTCTCGCATGGAGACATACACCATCCCGAAGCGGCAATGATGATCGCGCTGGGCGTCCTGGCCTTGTCACCTGCCGGAGCTGTCTTGTCGCTCGATGCATGGCTGCAGCGTGGTTCCAGGCGCACCACCTTCCAACAGCAAGTGACAAGTTTGAGCAGGGAAGCAAAATGGCCGATATTGGTCGTCCAATGGCTCTTTGGCCTGATGTACCTGTCGGCATCATATTCCAAGCTGTCCATTGGCGGCGTCGACTGGCCGAATGGCTTCACGCTTCAGTATTATCTCGCGATGGACGGCCTGCGCTGGAATTCACTCCTCGGCGTCTGGCTCAGTCAGTTCCATTGGCTTTGCGTCATCGGGCAATGGGCCGTGCTCATCTTCCAGAGCACGTTCTTCCTTTCGCTCATCTTTCCGAAGCTGAAATGGCTATATGTACCCATAGGGATGGCCATGCACATCGGCATCTATCTGATGCTCAAGGCGCCATTCTGGCAGTGGACTGCCCTCTATCTGGTATTCATTCCCTGGTCAGCGGCGCTGACTTACATGAAATGGATGCCAGAGCGCCCAAAGGCCGAGATGGGATTTGGCGAAGCGAGCACGCGATGATCAAGAACCCCGCCTCGGAAGCGGATGCCGGGACCGGCGTCGCCCCTGGTGACACCTATCTCATCTATGATGGGGAGTGTCCCTTCTGTTCATCATACGTGAAATTCATGCGTCTGCGCGAAACGGTGGGCCCGGTTCGTTTGATCGATGCGCGCAAAGGTGGACCGGAAGTCGCCCGCGTCCGGAACATGGGCATGGATCTCAACGAAGGAATGGTCTTCCACTATTCCGGATCCTTCTATCACGGCGCGGACGCGCTCAACGTCATGGCCCTCTTGAGCGACGGACAATCCTGGTTCAACAAGCTGAACGGCGCTCTGTTTCGTTCCAAAATGGTCGCACGGGTCAGCTATCCCTTCATGCGCGCCGGTCGGAACAGCGTATTGCGCATTCTCAGGCGATCGAAGCTTCCGGGGCCATAAGCGACAGTCTGCCCTACCGGAATTCGGACGTGACAGATGTTGATATCCTGCGGCCTGATCGATCGGCTCTTGGCGACCCTTCAGAACGATCGCGTAAAGCCAAATTCGGTGCGGACCCTGCGAT
>NZ_CCBH010000070.1:0-324 GCF_001368935.1 Novosphingobium sp. KN65.2 | reverse complement strand
GCTGTTCGTTCTCGTCGTTGACGCGCTCCTGCTCGGCCTTGGCGGTCGCCTGCGCCGCGATCATCTCGGCGATGGTCTTGTCGCGAGCGGCCAGCTTGTCGGCGAGGCCATCGATCCAGAGAAAGCCGTCAATACGGATGGTCTGGATCGCGAGCGCGGTGAGCAGCATCAGGGCGATGGCGCCGTAGACCTTGCTCGTTAGCGCAGAGAAGGGGTTGAAGGGCATCACAGCCCCGTCAGGCACAAGGCGCGCTCCGCCTTCCGCCGATTCGTGAGCCCCTTCACAACACGTCCGCCCGCCTTGTTCCACATCAGGAAGGCATC
>NZ_CCBH010000069.1:0-641 GCF_001368935.1 Novosphingobium sp. KN65.2 | reverse complement strand
CGCATCCGTTTATGGAGCCGTTGCATGAGTTCGAATGGGTCTGCTTCAGACCCGCCGTGGACCTCGAACTCGTATCCCATGCGCTCATCGACCCTGACCTCGTAGGCTCCCAGCATCAACATTGATCCGAGATGGCGCAGCACAAAATGAAACCGATGCTTCCTGCCGCGTCCATCGAAAAGATCGATAGGCTCAAAGGCAACATGATCGAACTTCAATCCGCCCAGGCGCGCCACTTCCTCGTTGTAGCAACGACTGCAAAGATCTCGATATCCGGTCTCCTGGCTTCCAAAATGCGTCATCTCGAGACTGGGAACGCAATTCCCGCACGCATCACAAGGGGCAACATGAAGGCCCGGCTCGGCCATTCCGGCCTGCCCTGCGGCTTGCGCCTCACCGGTCAGCGGTATGCCAAGAGCTTCACACCAATCTCTGACCGCCGCCTGCATTGCGCGTTCTTCATAGCCATACCAGCGATCCAGTTTGCCCTGTGCTCCAATCAGATCCTTGAAGCGTCGAAAGGCACCCTTGCGAAGGAAAATATCCTGAGCTCGCTCAAGCAACTCCGGAAGTTCTTCGGCGACAAATGCCAAAGCCAGGGGTTTGCCGAGATCGAGATCGCGGCGATGGGGCACCGCAAT
>NZ_CCBH010000068.1:0-95536 GCF_001368935.1 Novosphingobium sp. KN65.2 | reverse complement strand
CCTGATTCTTCGCTGATGCCTGGATGGATCAGTCTGGTTCGTATCCGAGGATGGCCTTGACCTCGAGGAACTCTTCCATGCCCTCGATACCGTATTCCCGGCCGTTACCGGATCGCTTGTAGCCGCCGAAAGGTGCCTGCGGGTCCCATGCCGGATAGTTGATCAGGACCTGCCCCGACCGGATGCGGCCGGCCACGGCGCGCGCCTGCTCCATGTCCGTGCCCTGGACGTGAGCGCCAAGGCCATAGATCGTGTCATTCGCAATCGCGACGGCTTCCTCGATGCTGTCATAGGGTATGATGACCAGGACCGGCCCGAACACTTCTTCCTGCGCGATCGCCATTTCGGTCGTGACCTCGGAGAAAATCGTCGGCTTGGCGAAATAGCCGCACTCCAGCCCCTCGGGCTTGCCAGTCCCGCCGCACAGAAGTTTCGCGCCTTCGGAGATCCCGACACCGATCATGTATTGCACGCGCTCGAACTGGGCGCGATTGGCGATGGGGCCATGTGTCGTGCGTTCGTCGCGCGGATCGTCGACGACAAACTGAGCCGCAGTTTCGGCCGCGATCCGTTCCACTTCGGCGAGCCTGTCGCGTGGGACGATCATGCGGGTAGGCGCGCTGCAGGATTGCCCAACGTTGCGGCAGCTCGAAGCGACGCCCGGCGGAACGGCCTTGTTCAGGTCGGCATCGGGCAGGATGACGTTCGGCGACTTGCCCCCCAATTCCAGGGCAACCCGCTTGACGGTATCGGCCGCGGATTTCGATACCAGCACGCCGGCACGGGTCGAGCCGGTGATCGAAATCATATCGATGTCGGGATGCGCGGAGAGGGCTTCGCCCACTTCCGGCCCGGTGCCGCTGACAAGATTGAATACGCCAGCGGGAATGCCAGCATCGCAAACGATCTCGGCGAAGAGCAGCGCGCTCAACGGGGCGAGTTCGCTGGGCTTGAGCACGACCGTGCAGCCGGCCGCAAGAGCCGGTGCGACTTTAGCGGTGATCTGGTAGAGCGGCCAGTTCCACGGGGTGATGAGGCCACACACGCCGATCGGCTCGCGCGCGATCGCGGTTGTCCCGCGCATGTGCAGGAAGGGGTAAGCGGCAAGATTTTCCGCAGCGACGCGAACGTGCTCGGCCGCGAAGGGCACTTGCGCCGTACGGGCAAAGGTCATGGCCGCACCCATTTCGCGCGAGATTGCCTGTGCGAGAATATCGGCTCGCTCGAGGATCAGTTCATGGACCCGCAGGAGCAGGCGTGCCCGTTCGGCCACCGGCGTCGCCGCCCAGCCGGGGAAAGCGCCGCGTGCAGCCGAAACGGCGGCATCAACATCCTCGCGGGTGGCAAGGACGATCTCGGCGATCGTCTCTTCGCTTGCGGGATCGATGACCGGCGCTGTCCTGGTGGACAGCGACTCGATCCAGTGACCGCCGACGAGGATGCGGTCGAAGCGGCGGGAGGCTGAGAGGTGGGAGATGGGATCGGTCACGTGAAACGGTCCTTCAGATCAGTATCTATGCCCATCATGGGCAGGGAACGGAACTCGGCAAGATGCCCGGAGGACAGCGGATCTCCGAGACTTGTGGATCACTTCGGATGGCATGCCAGCGTGCTTCACGCGCGACCTAGCCCAGCGATTGGCTGGCAAGGGCATAGACGCGGGCAGGGCCGCTCGGCTGGGGTGGGTCGCCGCGCACCATGGTATTCAGGGTGTCGACGTGCGCCAGGCCCTGAGTTACCAGCCACGCTCCCAATTCCGAGCCGATTGACGTGTCGATCCGCACGAATTCTCCCTGCAGGCGCGACAGCGCGTCGGCGATCAGCTTGCGGGCATCGTCACTGCTTTCGGCAACGACCGGTCCGATCACATGTCCGCGCCCGAATTCGCGGGTAATTGCAAAGCCATGCGGACGTCCGCCCTGACCCCGCAGAACACGCAGGTCTCCCGCTTCGATCAGGCGGGCGATCAGCTCGCGTCTGGTCATGGCCGTTGCCGCACCATCGAGTTCGAGGACCGTGGGAAGATCGGAGCCTTCGGCCGGTTCAACGCCTTGCGATGCGCGATCTTCGGTCAGGTTTGCTGCAATGCCCTGATACTGGCAGTTCTGGTCGAAAGTCACGAAGCCGCGCCGTCGATAGAGCTCGAGCCCATCGAGAGTAGCGACAAGGATTACCGAACGATCGCCGAGCGTGGACATGAGGGCATCGAAGATGCGTGAACCCAGCCGCTGGCCCTGGAACTGGTTGTCGACGATGATCGAGCCGACGGTGGCGAACTTATCGCCATAACTCCAGGCGCATGCGCTGGCGATGAGCCTATCGCCAATTCGCAATGCCAGGCCATGACCCAGCCCGCAGGCGAAGCGCCAGTCCTCGAGGCGATGCGGCCAGGACAGCGCAGCGGAAAGGGCGACCGCCTGGGGCAGGTCTTCGGCAGTAAGTGCATCCGGTCCGGAAATTGCGTCCGTCATAATCTCATCGACCACATGGGGCCTTTCGCTGGTTTAGGCCTGTAGCGTGCAGGATAGGCATCGGCCCGCCACCATTGTGCTGCTTTGGCAGTGGCAACCGCATATGCTGCCAAATATTCTCCTGCGCTCGGATTATGGCACTGCCGCAAGAAAGAAGCGTCATTATTCGGCCAGATCACATGGGCGCGACGTGCGGCAGAATGTGCCCTTGGACGAGAGCCTTATGAACCGGACGGATCGAACACGCCGGCGAATGCCACCAGAACGAGAATTCCCACTGCGCAGCCGGTTTCGACAATCAGCGAGCGGGTGAGGCGTTGCCTGGCACCCGGAAGGCCGGCTTCGAGCGCGGGCACGAGTCGCCAGCGATTGCCGGCTGCCAACCCCAGCATGGCGATGAAAAGCAGGACTTTCGCAGCGATGAGCAGCGACCAGGCGCTTTCCGGCACCAAGCCGGAAGGCGCAGTGATCAGGTATCCGTTGGCAATGCCGGTGACGGCAAGAAGCACGACGATCAGCGTGCCGGTGCCGGCAAAGCGTGAAAGTGCCTTGAGCTTGTCGGTCTCATCGGTGCGGCCAAGGGCGTCATTAACGAAGCAGGCGAGGGCGCCCAGCCATGTCGCCGCGGCGAGGAGGTGGACCACGTCCGAGATCTGATGAAGCGTGCCGCTCGCTCCTTCACCGGCGCCGGCATGGCCGGTCCATGCGCACGTCGCCAGGGCGAGCGCCCCAAATGGGGCCAGCGCGGCGTGGCGCGGGAAGGTCAGGGCGAGCAGGAGTAGCACCGCAAGTGCGGCGGCACGTACGATGAGTACGTCGCCGAGCGGGGTTGCGCCCAGCACGGCCGTGACCGTCGCCGCGTCCAGATCGGAGACGGAACTGGCGGCCATGACGGCGACGGAAGCCAAGGCCCAGAGGCACGAAACCGCGAATGCAGCAAGGGCAAGCGTGGCCATGAGCCAGCGCTGTCCCCTGCCTGCAGTCCGCCGTCCGTCGGTCAGTTGGTAGATCGGCAGTCCCGCCGCGAGCAGGAGCAGAATGAAAGCCGCAAGCCGCGACGCGATCAGGATGCCGTCTGCCACGGGAATCAGCGAACGGTGAAGCTGTAGCTGCCTTCGATGCGGTGCTGGTCGGAAGCGACCGCATGCCATTTGAGCGTGTAGCTGCCGGCAGGAAGGGCGCGGGGCAGTTTCACCTTGATGCTCTTGCCTTCGGCCTTGGTTGTGAAGCCGCTGATCGGCATGGGCTTGTGACTGGCCATCCCCGGCATACCGGTCATCACCAGTTCGATGCCCGAAAGGGGGCCGACCAGCGTCTCATTGAAGTTCAATGTGATCTCGGTCGGCTTGGCGACGCTGGAATCGGCGGCAGGCGTGGAGGACACCAGCTTCGGGTGAGCCATGGCGATACCGGGAACGACAAGTGCCAGAGCGGCCAGCGATGCCAGCGCGGAAGTGAGGGGCAGGCGGGGCATAGTGAATTTCTCCTAGGCATGGCCGGTTTAGTGCGGCGCATGAAGGCAATACGCGTCGTGCCGGCCGATCCCTCACCTCGCCTCAAAAAAGTGGCAGCAGGCATTATCAGCATTCGACGATCTGACCGAATTCGCCGAGACGGAGTGCCTTCCCGGCATGACGTGACGGACCGGGTATCGAGAAAAGCAGCCGCTGTCGCGGACCCGGAGATAGCTTGTATTCATGCTTTCTAGATCCGTCCTGGCGGCCCTGGCCGCCCTGCCTTTCCTGTCGGTTCCAGCTCATGCGCAGGCGGAGCTGGCGGGTCAGGTCGATCTACTGGAGATGCATGTCGGCAAGGGCGATGACCATTTCCTGTTCGACAGCACCTTCACGCTCAGCGGCGAGCGTCACGGCGTGGCGCTCAAGCTCGAAGGAGGCAGCGATGTCGGGGCGCATATCGATGAAGTTACTGCCCAGATGCTCTACAGGTATTCGCCAAGCGGCAACACGAATATACTTCTTGGCGCACGCAACGACTTTCGGTCCGGCAGCGATCTCAGCCATGCCACATTGGGTGTCGAGGTCCAGCTGACCTCGGCGATCTCCGGTGAACATTACCTCTGGCTTTCCGAAGATGGCGATATAACCGGCGCGGCGATGGTCGTTGGCACGCTGTCGCTGGGCGAGGAGCTTTGGCTTGAGCCGCGCGTTGCTGTCGGCTGGTCGGCGCGGGCGATACCGGCCGAGGACGTCGGAGCAGGCATCGGAGAACTGGAACTGTCCGCTCGCCTGCGGCGGCAGATCGGTCCGCTCTTCAATGTCTATGGTGGCATCATTGACGAGCGATTGGTCGGAGATACACGCGACATCGCCAGAACGCAGGGTGACAATGGACATGTCACCCGCGCGGTCATCGGGCTTGGCCTGAACTTCTGAACCTGCGGCTGCTGAACCGCAGGGGTCGCGTCAGTCCCGCAGCCAGTGCCGGGCAAGGGCGACGTGCAGGCGAATGCCGGTCTCCATCACGTCGTCGTTGAAATCGTAATGCGGGTTGTGCAGCGGCGGCGGATTGTCGCCGCGGCCCTGGCCGAGCCAGAGATAGGCGCCGGGCCGTTCCTGCAACATGAAGGAGAAGTCCTCGGACGTCGGCGCCGGTTCGGGTGCCAGCTCCGCGCGCGCGACCGTCGCAGCCACTTCCAGCGCATCCATCGCTGCATCCGCATCATTGATCGTCGCGGGGTAATAGCGATCGTATTCAAGCGAACCGCGCACTTCGAACGAGGTCTCGATTCCCTTGATCATCTGGCGCATGCGCTCCTCGATGCGGTCCTGCACGACCGGATCGAAACTGCGCACTGTGCCGCCGATGCGCACGCTGGCAGGCAGTACGTTGTGCGCATGGCCGCCGGCGATCTCGGTGACGGAGAGAACGGCGTTGGCGCTGGGCGGGATGTCGCGGCCGATAACGGTATTGAGCTGCTGTACGAGGCTGGCGGCGGCAAGGATCGTGTCGGGCGTGTCATGCGGAAGCGCGGCGTGACCGCCCTTGCCTTCCAGCACGATCTTGAACTTGTCGGCCGCGCCCATGATTGCGCCGGGGCGCGTGGAGATCGTACCTGCAGGCAGGCCCGGCCAGTTATGCAGGGCATAGACCCGCTCGCAGTCGAAGCGTTCGAACAGCCCGTCCTCGATCATGTGCCGCGCGCCGCCGAGCCCTTCCTCGGCGGGCTGGAAGATGAAGTTGAGCGTGCCCGAGAAACCCGGGTCGCGGGCAAGAACCTGCGCTGCGCCAAGCAGCATGGCCACGTGTCCGTCATGGCCGCAGCCGTGAAAACAGCCGGGAACCGTGCTCGACCAGGCGGCATTGGTCCGTTCCTCGATGGGCAGAGCGTCCATGTCGGCGCGCAGGCCCAGCGTGCGCTTGCCATTACCGCAGCGCAAGACGGCGACGATACCGGTCCCGCCAATTCCTTCGTGCACTTCCAGCCCGATCGCACGAAGCTGCTCGGCGATGCGCTGCGCGGTGCGATGCTCTGCAAATCCCAGTTCGGGATGGGCGTGGATGTCGCGGCGGAAGGCAATCAGCGGTTCGAGCAGGTCGGCAATATCGTTCATCGGTCTCGCATTCGTCCGGTCATTCGCCGAACAGGTTCTGGATCGGGAAGTGGTGCTTGATGAAAGGGCTCTTGATCACGACGTAGCTGAAATACTTTTCGATACCATAGTCGCTTTCGAGCATTTCCTCGATGATCGACTGGTAGTGGGTCACGCCGCGGGCCACGAACTTGAGGAGGTAGTCGTAGCCGCCGCTGACGAGGTGGCATTCAACGATTTCGTCGATCTTGGCGATGCGCATCTCAAAGCGGGAGAAGTCGCCCCGGCGGTGCTCGCTCAGCGTCACTTCGGTAAACACGGTGAGAAATTCGCCGAGCTTGTTGAGATTGATGTGGGCACCATAGCCGGTAACGTATCCGGCGCTTTCCAGGCGCTTGACGCGTGTCAGGCATGGGCTGGGCGAAAGCCCCACGGCATCGGAAAGTTCGACATTGGTGATGCGACCGGATTGCTGCAGCATCGCCAGGATCTTGAGATCGATGCGATCAAGTTTCGGCCCCAGTGCCATGTTATTTTCTCCTCAGCCGAGCGCTTGGCGAACGTCGGGCATTTCCAGCAATTGATCGAGCGACCTTTCGACACGCTGGAATATCAGGTCCATCTCGCTTTCGGAACAGCAGAGTGCGGGCGCGAAGCCGATTACGGCATTGGCGAAGCAGCGCACGATCACACCGTTGTCCCAGGTGAGCTGGGAAAGCCTGCCCGCGATGTCGAGATCGGCCGCGAAACCGGCCTTGGTTTCCTTGTTGCTGACCAGTTCGATTGCGCCGAGCAGGCCGCGGCCGCGGGTATCGCCGACGAGCGGGTGCGCACGGATGCGCTCGAGGTGATGGTCGAAGCGCTTGCCGGTCTGCACACCGTTTTCGAGCAGGCCGTTCTCGTAGAGCCGGATCACTTCGAGGCCGACTGCGGCGCTGACCGGATGGCCGGAGTAGGTGAAGCCGTGGCCTACGGGCAGGGCCGCCGGGGCGGAGTCGGCGATCGACTGGTAGACGTGATCGGCCATGAGCACCGCACCCATCGGGGCGTAGCCGGAGGTCAGGCCCTTGGCGAGCGTCAGGAAATCGGGCGAGACGCCTTCGTCGTCGCAGGCAAACATCGGGCCGGTGCGGCCAAAGCCGGTAATGACTTCGTCGACGAGCATAAGGATGCCGAACCGGTCACAGGTTTCGCGGATCGCCTTGAGCCAGCCGCGCGGGGGGACGATGACACCGCCCGAGCCCTGGATCGGTTCGCAGCAGAAGGCCGCGACCTTGTCTGCACCGAGTTCTGCAACCTTCGCTTCGATCGCAGCGACGGTCGAGGCGATCACCGCGGCATCGTCATGGCCCTCGGGATGGCGATAGGGATAGGGAGATGCGATATGATGCTGCCAGGGACGCGGCAGGTCGAAGCCGCGATGGAAATTCGCCAGTGCGGTCAGCCCCGCGCCGTTAGAGCTGGAACCATGGTAGCCCCATTCCAATGCGATGAACTGCTTCTTCTCCGGCTTGCCGATCGCATTGAAGTAGTGGGTGATGTAGCGGATCGCGCTGTCCACTGCGTCGGAACCGCCCAGCGTGAAATAGACATGGTCGAGCCCTTCCGGCGCAAGCGAGGCGAGCTTGTCTGCCAGCAGGATCGCCGGTTCACTGCCGAAGTGGAAGTAACCCGTGGCGTAGGGAAGGCGGCGCATTTGCTCCATCGCCACTTCGACGATCGATTCCTGCCCGTAGCCGACGTTGACGCACCACAAGCCGGCGAAGGCGTCGAGAACCTTCTTGCCTTCGATATCGGTGAGCCACATTCCATCGCCCGACTCCAAGACGCGCGCGCCGTGCGCCTCGTGCCCCCGGAACGATGTGACCGGGTGGATCAGGTGCCGCCTGTCGAGATCGACAAGCGACTGGTTGGAACGATGTGCGGGAGAGCGGGAGGGAGCGTTTTCCATGCTGCCGATGCTATCGCACGGAACCGGCGGGTTGCGCTGAAATGAGGCCTGTCAGCACTGTCGAAGGACAAATCGCGGCAGGGCGACGGCAGATTGTGCCGCGCCCTGCCGGCGCCATTTCAGCCGATCATCGAAGCCACGGCCTTGCCGCAGGAAACGGTGTCTGCCTTGCCGCCCAGATCGCCGGTGCGTCCGGTTTCGGTGGCAAGAGTCTCCTCAATGGCGCGCATGATCGAGGCCGCCGCTTCGGCTTCGCCGAGGTGTTCCAGCATCATCGCTGCGGACCAGATCTGGCCGACCGGATTGGCAATGCCCTTGCCGGCGATATCCGGTGCAGAGCCGTGGACCGGTTCGAAGAGCGAAGGATGCGTCCCGTCGGGATTGATGTTGCCTGACGGGGCGACGCCGATCGTGCCGGTGCAGGCAGGACCGAGGTCAGACAGGATATCGCCGAAGAGGTTGGAAGCGACGACGACGTCGAAACGCTGCGGGTTCATGACGAACTGCGCGGTGAGAATGTCGATGTGGTACTTGTCGTGCGTAACCCCGGGATATTCCGCCCCGATGGCTTCGACCCGCTTGTCCCAGAACGGCATGGTGATGGCAATGCCGTTGGACTTGGTGGCGCTCGTCACGTGCTTGCGTTCGCGCTTCGTGGCGAGGTCGAAGGCATAGCGCAGGACGCGGTCCACGCCGTGGCGCGTCATGACCGTTTCCTGGATCACGATTTCGCGTTCGGTGCCCGGGAACATGTGTCCGCCCACGGAACTGTATTCGCCCTCGGTGTTCTCACGCACGACCCAGAAGTCGATGTCGCCCGGCTTGCGGCCCGCCAGCGGGCAGGGCACGCCGGGCATCAGGCGCACCGGGCGCAGGTTCACGTACTGGTCGAATTCACGGCGGAACTGCAGCAGGGACTGCCACAGGGAAATATGATCCGGAACCGTGTCGGGCCAACCGACTGCGCCGAAGAAGATCGCGTCGACCTTGCCGATGCGATCCTTCCAGTCGTCGGGCATCATCTGGCCGTGTTTGGCGTAGTAGTCGCAGCTGGCAAAATCATGCCACTGCAGGTCGACTTCGAAGCCGTGTGCGGAGGCCGCGGCTTCAAGAGCGCGCGTGCCTTCTGGCATGACTTCCTTGCCGATGCCGTCGCCCGGGATGACCGCGATCGAATAGCGGCGCTGCGCGCTCATGCCTTTGCCCCTTACAGTTCCAGCCCGCCGATGTGGAAGGCTTTGGTTTCCAGATATTCCTCGATGCCCGCCGTGCCGCCCTCGCGGCCGAGGCCCGATGCCTTCATGCCGCCGAAAGGCGCCATTTCCATGGCAATCGAACCGGTATTGAGTGCGACCATTCCTGTCTCGAGTGCCTCGGCGACCCGGAAGGAACGCGAAAGGTCGCGGGTGTAGAAGTAGCTGGCCAATCCGTAAGGCGTGTCATTCGCCATGGCGATGGCCTGGGCTTCGTTCCCGAAGCGGAACAGGGGTGCGATCGGTCCGAAGGTCTCTTCGCTGGCAAGGCGCATTTCGGCATGGGCATCGGCGATGACCACGGGCCGCACGAAGTTGCCGTCCTCGCGCCCGCTACCCGAGGCGACAAGCCGTCCGCCGCGATCGAGCGCATCGGCGATGTGCTCGGATACCTTGGTGACGGCAGCGGCATTGATCAGCGGGCCTACGGTTGCCCCGGTCTCGAAGCCGGGTGCCGCATGCAGTGCTGAAACTGCCGCGGAAAGCTTCGCGGCAAATTCGTCATGCACCGCTTCGTGCACGAAGATGCGGTTGGCGCATACGCAGGTCTGGCCCGAATTGCGGAACTTGCTGACCATGGTGGCCTTGACCGCCAGATCGAGGTCGGCGTCCTCGAAAACGATCAGGGGGGCATTGCCGCCCAGTTCCAGGCTTACCCGCTTGATGGTGTCCGCGCACTGGCGCATGAGCAGAGATCCGACCCGGGTCGAACCGGTGAAGGAGAGCTTGCGCACGTCGGGGCTGGCCGCAAAAGTCGCGCCAATTTCCTGCGGCATGCCGGTCAGGACATGGACGAGGCCGGAAGGAATGCCGGCCCGCAACGCGAGCTGGATGAGCGCCAGCGCGGTGAAAGGCGTGAATTCCGAAGGCTTGATGATCACCGGGCAGCCGGCGGCCAGCGCAGGTGCACACTTGCGGGTGATCATGGCGGCAGGGAAGTTCCATGGCGTGATGATCGCACTGGGACCAACCGGCTCCGTCAACACGAGGATGCGGCGATCGCGTTCCGGCGAAGCGACATTGCGCGCGCCGACCCGGCGACCTTCTTCGGCAAACCACTTGATGAAGGTGGCCGCATAGCGAATTTCGCCCTGTGCTTCGGCCAATGGCTTGCCTTGTTCGGCCGTCATGATCCGGGCCAGGTCGTCGGCATTTTCAAGGACCAGGTCGTACCAGCGCTCGACAAGGGCGCAACGTTCACCGGCCGTGCGGGCGCGCCACTCGGGCCAGGCGGCCATCGCCGTATCGATCGCGGCCTGAGTCTCGGACTGGCCGCAAGGAGGTACGAGGCCGACGAGACTGTCGTCGGCCGGGTTGTTGACGGCAATGCCGGTCGCCTTGTCCGCCATCAGCCATTCGCCGGCAACGAGGGCTGCTTCGCGCAGCAGCGAGGGGTCGCGCAGTTCCAGCATCAGCCGAACGCCTGCGAAGCGACAGCGAACATCTTGGCTGCGCCGGAACCCTGCGGTGGCTTGCCCCGGACCATCGTCGTGACCTTGCCTACACAGGGCAGGCCGATATCCTCGAGCCATTCGGACAGGCCGGTCCCGACCAGCGCGTCGATCCGGCAGAACCTGCCCGCCTTGGCACCCAGCCAGTGCGTGACCAGCGCCTGCGCACCGCCAAGGTCAGGCGCTACGATCGGGGCGATGACGCGACCGCGACCGAAGCGGCGCAGCAGGGCAAATCCGACGGGTTCGTGATCGCGCGAGAGGACCACCGACTGGCTGTCGCGCGCGATGCGCCGCAAGAAGAAGTCGCGGTCCATGCCAAGTGCTTGGCTGTACATTGCAGGCAACATGTCGTCGGTCCCTCCCATCGGGCGCACGCGCTCGCCCGGGCGCAGTTCGGCCAGTGGCATCGTCGGCGCCAGCCCCTGGTGCTGATGCACGGTGGCGAACGGTTCGAAGCCGAGCTTGGCATAGAGCGGAATGCCGTCCGCCGTTGCGTTGAGCGTGACGTTCCAGCCTTCGAGCCGAGCAAGCATGGCTTCCATCAGTTGGCGGCCGATGCCCTCGCGCTGCTTTTCCGGGGTGACGATGACCATGCCGATCGAGGCGAAGTTGCCGCCATAACGCCAGACCATGATCGAACCGACGACCTTGCCCTCGCTCTCGGCAACGATCCCTTCGCCCAGTTCGTAGAAGAGCTCCCAGTCCTCGGTCCGGTGCGGCCACGACTGCTCGGCGGAAAGTTCGACTGCGCGCTGCAGGTCCTCGATAGTCATGTCACGCAATACGTTGGAGGCCTTGGTCGCAACCACCATGTCGATTTCTCCGCTTCGGCCCGGCGGATTTCAGGATGCCGGACCGTTGAATTCAGCTGCCCTCTAACGTTTGTGAGAAGGCATGGGATGCCGGTTTTCCCGGTTAATCGGAACAATATTGCGCTTTGCCGGCGGGTTCCCCGGCATGATCTAACTGACTTCCGCCAGGCCCGCCGATGAAAGATTGGCAAGCGTGTGATGGCATAGAATCGCCTGCCCTTCGCCCTCGCGCAGCGGTGCAGGCATGGCATCGCATGTCCCCGCGATGGCTACAGGGCAGCGCGGCAAAAAGCGGCACAGGGCCTCTCCAGCCGAATTCTTGAGCGAGGCGCCTGGCATTGCGGCACGTTCGACGGCGGCGCGCTGGGCGAGCCATGTGCGATCCATGTCGGGCACCGAGTCGACCAGCAGTCGCGTGTACGGGTGACTAATCGCACCGGCGAATTTGGCCTGACGGGACAGTTCCACGGCGGTGCCCGAATAGAGCACGAGCATGTTGTCGCAGAACGCCTTCACGGTCGAAATGTCGTGGCTGATGAACACCGTCGCGATGCCGAGGTCGCGTCGCAGTTCGTCGATCAATTCGAGGATCGCTGCGCCGACAACCGTGTCGAGTGCGGACGTCACTTCATCGCATAGCAGCACGTCCGGCTCGGCCGCCAGCGCGCGCGCAAGGTTGATGCGCTGTTTCTGGCCGCCCGAAAGTTCGGTACTGCGGCGCGTTTCCAACCCGCGCGGCAGACGGATCAGATCGAGCAGTTCGGCAACCCGTGCGGCTGCCGCGCCACCCTTGAGTTGGTGGTAGAAGGCCAGCGGCCGGGACAGGATCTCTCCAACGGTGTGCGCCGGGTTGAGCGCAGTGTCCGCGTTCTGGAAAACGAGCTGGATGCGCCGCAATTGCTCTCGGCTGCGATCCGCCATGTCGGCTGGAAGCACTTCGCCATCCAGGCAGACTTCACCACCGGCTGCCGGCAGGAGCCCGGCGATGACGCGCGCCAGCGTCGACTTGCCCGATCCGGATTCGCCGATGACGCCGATGGTCGCTCCGCGCTTCAGCGCGAAACCTACATCGCTGAGCACGGGGATCGCTGGCTTGCCGTTTGTGATGCGACCATAGCCCGCCTCGATAGCCGAAACGGTCAGAACCTTGTCTTCGCTGGCATCCGCGGACGGACGTATGGCCGGACGCGCGGCAGCGAGAAGGGAGCGGGTATAGTCGCTCGAAGGGGCCTCGAGCACTTGCCCGGCGGTGCCTTCTTCGCTCGTGCGCCCATTCTTGAGCACGACGATGCGGTCCGCGACCTGGGCGACGACGGCAAGGTCGTGACTGACATAGATCGCCGTGGCGCCGCTGGCGGCGATGGCGGCCTTGAAGGTGCGCAGGACTTCTACCTGGGTGGTAACGTCGAGTGCCGTCGTGGGCTCGTCGAGGATTACCAGTTCGGGATCGGTGATGAGCGCCATGGCGGCCATGAGCCGCTGCAGCTGACCACCGGAAACCTGGTGTGGGTAGCGCCGGCCGATTGTCTCGGGCGAGGGCAGGGCGAGTGAGCGGAAGATCTCGATCGCCTTGGCTTCCGCCTCCTTGCGGTTCGCAAGGCGGTGAACCAGCAGCGGTTCGATGACCTGCGCCATGATCGGGCGCGAGGGGTTGAAGGCCGCTGCCGCGCTTTGCGCGATGTATGAAATGCGCCGTCCGCGAACCTTGGGCAGCTCGTTCGCATTCAACTGGTCGATGCGCATGTCGCCTACGCGAATGGTGTCTGCCGTAATGCGCGCACCGAAACGCGAGTAGCCCATCATCGCGAGGGCGATAGTCGTCTTGCCCGATCCGGATTCGCCGATGAGTGCGAGCACTTCGCCCTTGGGAATTGCGAAAGAGACGTCCTCGACGATGGCCTTCCTTGTGCCATCGGGCAGGGTGACGTCGATGACGAGGCCGTTAACTTCAACTGCAGGCGCGCTCATGCCTTGCCTCCCGGCTTGAGGGCATCGATCAGCAGGTTGGCGCCCACTGTCAGCGTGGCGATTGCCAGGGCGGGGACGATGATCGCCAGCGCGCCTTCCGTGATGCCGGAGATGTTCTCACGAACCAGTGAGCCGAGGTCGGCATGGGGCGGCTGGACGCCAAGGCCGAGGAAGCTCAGGCCCGAAAGCAGGAGCACGACGAACACGAAGCGCAGACCGGTATCGGCGAGGAGGGGGTGGATCATGTTGGGCAGGACTTCGCGAAGGGCGATATGCACCGGGCCTTCACCGCGGGCGCGGGCAACCTGCACGAAATCGAGTGCGACAAGGTTCATCGCCAGCGCCCTGGCAATGCGGAAATTGCCGGGAACGTATGTCAATGTGGCGATGAGAAGCAGCAGCGGGAGCGAGGAGCCGAATGCCGCCACGAGGACCAACGCGAAAATCTTCGACGGGATGGAAATGAACGTGTCCATCGCTCGGGAGATGACTTCGTCGGTCCAGCCGCCACGGATCGCGGCCAGCAGTGCAAACGACGTTCCGATGCAGACAGCAAGGATCGCTGCGCCCAGCGCGAGGAACACGGTGTAGCGCGATCCCCACAGGACGCGGCTGAGCACGTCACGGCCCAGGTAGTCGCTGCCGAGCCAGAACCGGGAAGAGGCTCCGCTGAATACGTCCTGGTCGACGAAGGCGCCGACGGAATAGGGCGCCAGCGATGGGCCGGCGAGCGCAATGGCGAGCCAGAAGACGACGAGGGTCAGCCCTATGCGGCCCGATGCCGGCAGATTGCGCAAGAAGGAGGTGAGCTTTCCGGTCATGCGCGCAGTCTCGGATTGGCGAGGATGGCGACGATGTCCGCGACCAGCATGAGGGCGAGGTATGTCGCGCAGAAGATCATCGCGCAGGATTGCAGCAAGGGCATATCTCGGCTCGTCACGGCATTGACCATAAGGCTGGCCAGGCCGGGGAAATTGAAAATGGTCTCTACGATGATCGCACCGCCCATGAGGTAGGAGAGCGAGAGCGCCATGGCGTTGACTACCGGACCGACGGCATTGGGCATGACGTGGAACAGGACGATGCGCGAGAAGGGCACGCCTTTGAGCTTGGCCATTTCGACATAGGGCCGGTCGAGCTGGTCGGCGACGGCAGCACGCGTCATGCGGGCCATCTGCGCAACGACCACGCAGGTCAGCGAGAAGACCGGCAGCGCCATAGAGCGCAACATTTGCCCCCAGCTTGCATCGGGCGTGACCAGAGCGATCGAGGGGAGCCACAGAAGCTTCACCGAGAAGACGAGAACACCCAGTGTCGCGATCAGGAATTCTGGCATGGCGACCAGCGAGAGGGTCGTGATGTTCAGCATGCTGTCAAGCTTGCCGCCACGATTGATCGCGCTCGATATGCCGATGGTCAGGGCAATGACGGTCGAGATGACCGCGGTGATCCCGGCAAGCGTCAACGAATTGGGCAGGCGGTTGGAAATGATCTCGCCGACCGGCATGTTGGCCACGTAGGACATACCGGCATTGCCCCGCACGATACCGCCTAGCCAATCGACGTAGCGGACGTGAGCAGGGCGATCGAGACCCATTTCGTGTCGCAGTGAGGCAACCTGTTCAGGCGTCGCGCTCTGGCCCAGGAGTTCCTGTGCCGCATCGCCGGGGAGAAGGCCGCTCACCGTAAAGATCACAAGGGAAACGAGGAACAGCGTGAGCAGCGAAGAGAGCACGCGCTTGCCGATCAGCGGCACGAGCTTGGCGAGCGAGGATTGGGGTTTTTCTGGAGCCGACATCAGTCTTCCCACCAGACATATTCCGCGAAGCGGTAGCCCATGAAGGCACCGAGCGGGACCGGGCGCAGCCCCTTGAGGCGGCGATCGTAGCCGTCGATGAGGCTGATGAAGACCGGGATCGCCACGCCGCACTTGTCGTGCACGATGCGCTGCATCTCGCCGTAGAGTTCACCGCGACGTGCTTCGTCGGCTTCACCGCGCGCTTCGATGAGCAGGCGGTCGAAGCGTTCGTTCTTCCAGCCGCTCTCATTCCAGTCAGCCTTCGAGTCGAAGAACAGGCTGAAAATTAGGTCGGCGGTTGGCCGCGGATTGCAGTTTCCGAAGCTCATGGGATGGCGCATCCAGTGCGTCGACCAGTAGCCGTCGGCGGGTACGCGGTTGACTGCAAAGTTCAGCCCGACCTTCGAGCCGTATTCCTGCAGGATCGAGGCCATGTCGACCGACCCTTCAGCCGCGGTTGAGGCGAAGACGGGAAGGCGCACGCCGCTCAGCCCGGCGCGCTGCACATGCCAGCGCGCCTTGTCGAGATCGAGCACGGTCTGCGGCACGTCCGGATTGAAATAGGGCTGGAAGGGCGCGATTGGCTGATCGTTGGCGATGGTGGCGTAATTGCGGAACAGGGCGCGCTTGATCAGCGGACGGTCGATCATCAGCTTGACCGCTTGCACGAAATCCGCATTGCCGGTCGGCAACTGGTCCTGGCGCATGACCAGATCGGTAAAAAGCGCGGAAGGGGTTGCCATCACCGCATAGGCGGGATCGACCTCGACGCGCCGGGTCGAGCGCGGATTAATGGCGTTGCACAGCTGGATGTCGCCCGAGAGCAGCGCGTTCACGCGGCTTACCTCGTCCGGGATTGCGATCAGTTCGACACGCTCCAGGTGCGGGCGCCCCGGGATCCAGTACTCTTCGTTGCGAATGACCTCGGTGCGCACGCCCGCCTGAAACTTGGCGAGACGGAAGGGGCCGGTCCCCGTGCCGTCGGGAGAGCTTTGTCCGGCGCGCACGATCAGGAAGTGCGGCTGGGCCATGATCGTGGGCAGGTCGGCATTGGCGCCGGTGAGGCGGAGCACTACCCCATAGCGACCGTCCGCGCGTATTTCGGCGAACTGGCTGGCGATGGTTGCCATTTTGGACGCGACCGCCGGGTCTTTGTGACGCAGCAGTGAATAGACGACGTCCTCTGACGTCAATTCGCTGCCGTCGTGAAAGCGCACGCCACGTTGAAGTTCGAAGTGCCAGGTGATCCGGTCCGCGCTTTCGATGGTCTTTGCCAACGAAGGACGCGGTATGAGGCTTTCGTCCTCGATGCATGTCAGTCCGTTGTAGAGCATGAAATGGCGAACGTAGTCCGTGGACAACGAGCCTTTGGCCGGGTCGAGCGTATCGGCGGTAGAGGCGGCCTGGGTCGCGACCCGAATGCTGCCGCCCTTTTTCGGTGCAGCCTTATGCTCGTTGCTTCCGCAGCCGCCCAGGGCCAATATGCCAGCCCCGGCAAGTCCTGCGCCGATTACGCTTCGCCTCGACAGGTTGTTGCCGATCAGCATGCCCTGAAGTCCTTCGCGCGGCTTCGTGACCCAGCCGCCAACGCCTCGCGCCGCCCCGATCGGGGGAACGGGTGACGCGAGACGCGGCGGGTGAGCGGGATTGTCACGTTGCAGGCGATCAGAGGCCGACGACTGCCGGCAGGCAACCGATGTGCGGGATCTCGATGTCGCGGTAGTTCGCATTCGACGGCTCATGGCCGCGGCCGACGAATACGCGGCAGCCGAAGCCGAGGTCCGTTGCCGTATTCTGGTCGTAGCGGAAGCTGGAAGAGACGTGCATCATCACTTCGGGGCCGCAACCAAGCTGGTCGAACATGTATTCGAATGCCTGCATGCGCGGCTTGTAGGCCTGGGCGCTTTCGGCCGTGTAGACACGGTGGAAGGGCGCGCCGAGCAGGGCGACGTTGTGCGGGATCTGATCGTTCATCGCGTTGGAGAGGATGACGAGCGGGATCTTGTCGGCAATCTTCGAAAGGCCGCCGGGCACGTCGGGATGCGGACCCCACTTGGGAACCATGTGGTAGATGGAATCGGCGTCGGCTTCGCGGTATTCGACGCCGAACGCCTTTGCGGTGCGGCGCACGGCGTTGCGAATGACTTCCTGATAGGGCTTCCAGGGGCCCAGTGTCTCGTCGAAGCGGTAAGTCGAGAAGACGGAACACATGTGATCCATGGCCTCGGCCGGGATACGATCTGCAAAGAACTCGCGGGCCATTTCCGACATTTGGAAACGGATCAGCGTGCCGTAGCAGTCGAAGCTGATGTACTTGGGCCGGAACGCGGGGGTGAAGCTGGGACTGGCGCTGGTCATCTCGTCGCTTGATCCTCTTGCGCGGGCCACACATGCCTCGCGCTTCTCGATATGAATAAGGCCACTTCCGCCGCGTCACTTGCTTCCGATTGCAGGGAAGAAGTGAGGCAATTTGCGGCTTTGTCCTCGTGAATTCGGCATAGCATGCCGCAGCTCAATATCCCCTTGCACGGTCCACTTCGCCGTCCGGTTCTTCGCCCTTAAGGACGCGGCGCAGATTGGCGATCAGCGAATGCACCGCTGTTTCCCTGCGGGTGACGCCGGCTATGTGCGGAGTAAGGAAAATCGCAGGATGCGAATACAATGGATGGCCCCGCGGCAGCGGCTCCGGACTCGCCACATCGAGGAACGCTGCCGACAGTTGGCCTTCGTCAAGTGCTGCGCACAGGTCTTCGGCAATGAGGTGACCGCCGCGCGCGGCATTGATGATCGCCGCCCCGCGCGGCAGGCGATCGAAGAGTTTGCGGCACAGTATGCCGCGGGTCTCTTCGGTTAGTGGAAGCAGGCAGACTAGGATTTCGCAGCGGGCGAGGAACGGATCCAGACCGTCCGGCCCGGCATAAGTCTCGACACCCTCGATATCGGCTCCACTGCGGCTCCAGCCCAGCAGGTTGAAGCCGAGCGGCCTCAGGGCCTGCATGGACGCGCGCGCCAGTTCGCCGAGGCCAAGGAATCCGACCGTGCGTTCGGAGCAGAGCAGGACGTCGCGCTGGGTCCATCGGCCCGCGCGCTGCTCTGCCAGGTAGAACGGCAGGTCTCGGTGAAGGGCCAGCGCCGCCATGACGATGTATTGCGCCATGGTTACGGTAATGCCCGGCTCGATCATGCGCACGACGCGAACATGCGGCGGGACGAGCGAGAGATCGAGCTGGTCGACGCCCGCGCCGATGCTGAAAAGGACTTCCAGATTGGGCAGGCTTGCGATCAGTTCGGGCGTCAGGGTCCAGGCGACGAGGAAGCGGATCTCCTTCGCATCGCCAAGGTCGGGCCAGCAGCGAAAATCGACTTCGGGCATTTCGCGTGCGAAGATGTCGCGCCAGAGCGTGCCGCGCTCTTCATCGCCGCAGTGTAGGATCGAGGTCATTTCTTGGTTCCCGGTCGAGAGGAGCGGCTGCGCCACCATTGCAGAGGGCCGCTGATGCAAAGGAAAATGAGTGCGAGAGCTTCGATCATGAGCAGCAGGCGGCCGGGAAGGCCGAAACTGTCTCCGGCATGGAGCGGCAGGACAGTCAGCCACAGTGCAGGATTATCCCGGGACTTCAGGACTCCGTCGATACTGGGCGCGGTGGCATCGATGCTCACGACGTCGACGGCGCGTGGACCGGCCTCGTCTGCGTAAAGGTTGACGGCAAGCGTGCCGTCGGTCGCGAACCGGATGTCGCGGACGTGGGCTTGGGGAAGGCGATCGTGCAGAAGCGCGATGGCGCTGTCTATCTGGTCGTCGCTCAGGGAAGTTGTGCGGATCGGGGCCGTGGGCGATGGTCCAAGCGGAAGATCGGCGGCGGCGAGCAGTAAGCCGGTTATCGCGCTGAACAGCACCAGGATCGAGGCGATTGCCCCGGCGCTGCGATGATAGAGTCGCAGCTTGATGCGCGAAGGCAGGCTGCGGCGCACCTTGAGCGAGGCGATGATGCGGCCGCGTCCCGGCCACCAGTGTTTTACTCCGCTGGCGCAGATCAGGAAGAGCGCGAGGCCGTTGAGCGCAACGATGGCGATGCCGAGCCAGTCGCCCAGCAGTCGGTAATGGATCTGCAGCGCCGCCTCGATCGGAAAGCGCCAGATCGGCCCAGAGGCAAGTACATGGGCATTGCCTGGATCGACCGAAGCGTAACGCACTTCTCCTTGCGCACCGGAAAGCTGCGCAAAGGCGGCCGCGTCGGCGTTCGAAGGCATGAAGAGGCGGGTAATCCGCATGGTCGGGAAGCTGTGGTGAACGCTGTCGAGCAGGGTCGATACTGGCGCCGGTTGTGTGCCAGGGCTGCTCTGGCGCGTCATTGCGGCGGGATCGATCATCTGCGCCAGCGGCTCGCGAAACAGGATCAACGCTCCTGTCAGGGCCTGGATCAGCAGCAGGGGGGCAAAGGCCAGGGCGATCCAGCGATGGATGCGAAGGAAGGTACCGGGTTTCATGGCTGTCCTGAATATAGCGGCCGCCGCTCCCTGCTGGGAAGGGAGCGGCGGGAACGCTGTCGGGAGGCCGTCCTTAGAAGGAGAAGTCAACCCGGAAAGTTACCGCGCGCGGCTGGCCCGGCGAGACCCAGTACCGGTGGTAAGATGCCGGATAGTAGGTCACGTTGAACAGGTTTGTGGCATCGACGCTGAGCTTGACGCCATCGCTGGGCGCATAGCTCGCCAGGGCGCGAACCAGCGTGTAGTCGGGCAGGTAGAAGTCGATGCCCGTTTCGCCGAGACGCTTGCTGGTGTAGTTGACTCCGCCGCCGATGGTTACGACGCCGGCATCGCCGAGATCGAATTCCTTGGTCACGAGCAGGTTGGCTGCGTGCTTGGGAATGTTGATCAACGGATCTCCGGGCTGAATGTTCAGGCCGAAGCTGACGTCTAGTGCAGCACTGGTCCACACGGCGTCGGTGTAGGCGTATGTCGCGAAGACATTCAGCCCGCCGGGCAACTTGGCGTTGACGTCCGCCTCGATACCCCGGCTGCGGGCCTTGCCGGCCGCGATCGAGAACCCTGCGTTGATCGGGTCGCTCGTCAGGATGTTGTTCTTCTTCATCGTGTAGGCGGCTAGCGTCGCAGTGATCATGTCACCTGGCGACACGAAGCGCAGGCCGGCTTCGTAAGACTTGCTGGTTTCCGGTGCGAACGGATTGCCGGCAAAGTCGATGCCGCTGTTGGGACGGAAGCCCGTGCCGTAGCTGGCATAGATGCTCAACGTGTCGGTCAGCTGGTAAAGCGCACCGATTGTCGGGCTGAAGCGCTTCTTGGTGATAATAGTGGTCGTGCCGCTGATGTTGTTCACGATCTCCTGGCGGAAGTGGTCATAGCGGCCACCGCCTCGGATCTTGAAAGCATCAGTGATGTCGATCTGGTCTTGGAAGTAGACGCCCCACGACTTTTGCGTCTCGTTGGAGTCCTGGATTAGAGCGGTAGGAACCGGAAGCTGACCGTAGACGGGATTGAAGATGTCGATCGCGTTGTTCGCCGCAGTGATCGGGGTGCCGGCCGTATAGGCGCCCGGACGGAAGCGAAGCTGAGTTAGATCGATCTTGAAGCGATCCCAGTCGGCGCCGACGAGCACATGGTGCGCGATAGAACCGGTGTAGAGCTTGCCCGAGACTTCGCCACGGAATACCAGGTTGGTGGTGCCGTAATCGCGGTAGCGTCGCTGGCGAGCAAGGTAGTTGCCGGTTTCCTCGAGCGTCTGGCGGCTGCCCGCGAGTTCAGCATCGCTGGAATAGCCCTTGAAGCTGGTGTCCCGATAGCCGAAGCCTGCCAAGAAGACCCAGTCCTTGGCGATGTCCTGCTGGAGCTGGACCTGGTGGCCGAGAACCTTCACCTTGGTCGGACCATCTCCGGGCTCACCCAGGAAGGTGGAGCGCGGGATCAGGCCAAGTACACCGTCGACGGCAACTACGCCGCGATCAAAGGGTACTTCCTGATCAACGAACTCCATTTCGTAGCTGATGCTCGTCGAGGACGAGGGTTCGAACAGTACGGAGGGCGAAGCGACGATCTTGTTCGAATCGACCGTGTCGCGGAAGCTGCCGGCATCCTGCGCGGCGCCATTGAGACGAATGGCAACCTTGTCGGTCAGGGCAAGGTTGTAGTCGCCTTCGACGCGATAGGTCGAGAAGCTGCCGGCCGAAGCTGCAAAACTGCCGAAGGTGCTGTCGAGCGTTGCCTTCTTGGTGATGATATTCACCGTACCGCCGGGCTCGCCACGGCCGAATACGGCGCCGTTCGGGCCCTTGAGGACTTCGATGCGCTCGATGTTCGAAGCATCGCGCGGGCCGCCGTAACCGCGGCCACCGTTGAAGCCGTTGACGAGGAAGCCGCTCGGGAAGTTCTCATCGCCGGCAAAACCGCGGACCGCAAATGCATCCCACAGACCGCCGAAATTGTTCTGACGGGCGATGCCGCTTGCCAGGTCGAGGGCGGTATCGAGGCGGGTTATATTCAGGTCCTGGAGCATCTTGCCGTCGATCTGCTGGACCGACTGCGGGATCTCTGCGAGCGGAACATCGCCGCGATACTGCTGGCGCTGGCCGACGACGGTAATGGTGTCGTCAGTGCCGGCATCATTCGGCGCATCGTCTGCCATGGCAATGGTTGGGAAGGCGATCATTGCCGTCCCTGCCAACAGGGAAGCTTGAACTGCGGAATTTAGAATTCTCATCTTCTGACCCCTCACTTGAGTTGTTCCCACATCCTGCAAATTCCATTCGAGCAGATCTTGTGCGCTACATACTCCGCCAATTTCCGCGGATTCAGCGACCTGTCCGCTTCTTTTTGCTACGTCGAGGCTATCTGGAGCCTGACAAATCTTTCATCGTAACTGGGGGGGGCGAGCGAATGATTATGACGAATTGTGGTCATAGTCCAATTATTCTGCCGTGCCCTTGTCGAAAGGTTGTTCAGCAGGACCTGCCGGTCCCGATAAGTTGATTGTGCACTTGCGATATTGATGGGTTGATGATTGGGCGGATGCTGGATTCGCTGTTTAGTTATGCATTTGTGCGACGCAGCATTATGGTGACGTGCCTGCGCTATGTCGGCTCCAGTCAAACCCATTCCGGGGCTCCGGAACAAATTATTATGCTCTTTCTAATTTCGGCAGGGTAAAAAAGAAGGGCGAAGCGCCGGATGGAAGCGCTTCGCCCTTGTTCAGGCTCGGGAATGTCCCGGGTGGATCAGGGTTTGAAAAGATCTTTGTAAAAGCCGGCCACCTTGACAGTCACCTTGACCGGGGTGTCGCCCTTGTTGCGCCAATACCAGCCATGCGTGCCGTCGAAAGTCGCAGTGAAATCGCCTTGACCCGCTTCACTCTGGCGTTCTTTCCAGTAGCTGGTGAATTCATCGTCTGCGGCGTTCACGGGTTCACCGTGCATATCGACCTTTACCGCTCCGCCCGTCGAACGCCACGAAAAGACGAAGCTGTCGCCCTTGACCATGTGCGCCTTGATTTCTGCGCCGCTGTGCGGAGCCAGGTCGAGGGTAAGCTCGTCTTCGCGCCAGGGGGTAGCGCGTTCGATAGAAGCGCGCGTCGGCGTTGCCAGTGCGGAAGTCGGGCCTGTCACGGCGGGGGCGGTATCGTCTTCCTCTTCCAATACGGCCATGCCGGAGATGCCCAGTCTGGCGCCGATGCCGGTTGGATCGATGCCATATTCGGCAGGCAGGACGAACAGGGTGAGGACGCCCCCCGCCGCGACGGCGGCACCAAGGCAAGCCTTGGCGAGTGTGGCCGGAGTGGCCTGGACGTTGCGCGGAAGCGCGGCGGTATCGGTGGGATAGGAAGTGGCCATGTCAGGCTCCCTGGGTGAAGTAGCCGGTCAGCTGGTAGCCGACGAGGACGAAGCCGGCGCACATCAGCGCCGCGTTTGCAGCGATGGCGCTGCGCTGGAAACTTCCGCTCAGGCGCCAGATGTTCATGGCAATGAGGATCAGGCCAAGTGCCATGAACTGCCCAAGCTCGACGCCGACATTGAACGACAGCAGGTTCGGTATCATACCCTCGGGCGAGAGAGTAAGGTCCTGCAGTTTGGTCGCGAGGCCGAAGCCGTGGAACAGGCCGAATACGAATACCGCGGCACGCGGATTGGGCGCCCAGCCGAACATCGTGCGAAAACCGTCAAGGTTGTCGATTGCCTTGTAGGCGACGGACAGGCCGATGATGGCATCGACGATGTAGGGATTGGCTCGAATGTCGAAGATCGTGCCGATCAGCAGAGTGGAGCTGTGACCGATCGCGAACAGCGTGACGTAAGTCCCGATGTCCTTCATCCGGTACAGGAAGAAGATGACCCCTGCGAGGAAGAGCAGGTGATCATATCCCGTCACCATGTGCTTCGCGCCGAGGTACATGTAGGGCAGGATGGCGATGCCCGAACTGCCCTCGATAAAGGCTCTGTCAGCCTCTCCCACGCCGTGGGCCTGGGCCGTTGCCGCCAAAGCCAATGCAGCGAAAAGTGCGCCGCCTGTTGCCAGCGGACGTCCCGCCGCACCAAGGCGGCGGGACGCAGCAAGGAATGCCTCGCGCATTGGCGTCAGATCTTGAAGCTGGCGAACGTCTTCGCGCCGCTGCTCTTGTTGACCATCGAGACGACGACCTTTGAACCGGCCTGGAGTTTGACGCCGGGCGCAGCGAATTGGTTCCCCTTGACCGCACTCATTGCCGAAGTGGACTTGGCACCCGAGGCACTCGTCACGATCAGCTTGGCGCTGAAATCGCTGGCCGGCAGGGGTTCGTCTTCCTCGCTGATGTAGACATCGACGCCCTTGGCGCCCTTGACGAGTTCGAAAAGGGTTTCGCCCGACATCTGGACCATGCCGCCGTGTTGGGGCTTCATGCTGCCGTGCGCATAGGCGGCGCCCGGGATCAGGGCGGCAGGGGCCGCGACCAGCAGGCTTGCGGCGAACATGGCGGGAAATGCGGAAATCTTCATCGTTGTATCTCCGTGTATCGGATGCGCGATTACAGGCTTTGTCGGCCGATACCGCGGATCATTCAGGCAGATGCGGCAGAACGAACGAAAGCGAAGAGCGATGTTCGACCTGGTCGTACTTCGTAGGCTGGTCTGAGGGTGCGACGTAGATGCCGACCAGGACATTGAGGCCCTGATTGCGCAAGGTGATCGTGGCCGTGCCGTCAGCATCGGTCTTCACCGGGACCTGGTCGGGATCGGTGACGTAGTCGGAAATGATCTGGACGCCTGCTGTGGGCTTTCCGTTGAGATAGGCGCGGACCTTGAGTGGCTTGCCCTTGTCTTCGGGAATCGCGCCGACCGGAACGAGTTGGAGTGTCATGCCTTCGAAAAGCGGTACTTGTGTCTTCGGCAGCTTTTCGAGGTGCAGAGCGTATTTCCAGTTGTGCTCGGACAGGGCGACGTCGGCAACTTCATCCTTCGTCGTGTTGTGCCATACCCCGCTATTGTCCTTGGTCCAGTTGCCGTAGTCCATGACTGCCGTCACAGCTTGGATCGGCTCGTCGCTGTCGACAACAGGAACGATGCCGGCTTCGCGCAGTGTCGTTTCCACCGGCTGCCAGTTTTCGTCATAGCCCTTCACGAGCGTGATATGTTTCATGCGGCCAACGGCATCGAGATCGTCGGCGCCCACGCCGTAGATCAGGGCGACTTGCTTGGCGCGTTGTGCGAACCAGATGGCATGGGCATCGGCAGGCGTTATCGAGGTAAGTCCAAGCGCCAGGGCTGAGGCTAGAGTGGATGCGAGCAGGAAGGGCGAACGTCGCGACAATGATCTTCTCCTCGGGTTTTGTTGAACGCAGCATGAGGTGATGCCAGCGCAACATATTGCTTTTTGTGCGAGCCCGATCGGAAGCAAATTGCGAAATAGCCCGCTGCGCGGCAGCATCGCATGCTGCGGCCTTTATTGGTCGCATTGCGGATATGCAGTGGGCCGGCTCTGTCCACAGGCGCTTGCAGGGCGCCGATTTCCGGCCTTTGGGAAGATTATCGCTGGGCGGCTAGAGGTGCCTGCCCCTGCGTTACGGCAATGCCCATTGCCTCCAGGGCGATGCGAATGTCCCGGATGTTGCCGAGCTGGAACGTGCCGCTTATCTGCGCTTGCGCATCAGCGGGGTCATCGAGGACGAGCGGTCTTGACAGGTAGGGGTTGAGCTTTTCCAGAACCTGCGAGACCGGTTGGGCATCGAAGCTGACCGCCCCCGTTGTCCACTCGCTGACGCTGGCAGGATCGCTCTTTGCGATGATGTAGCTGCCGCTCATGTCCCGGGACAGTTCCTCTCCGGGTATGAGTTCGGCAGTCTGGACGCTGTCGGCAACCCGTACCTTGCCCTGTGAAAGCATGACGATCGGATCGTCGCGGCGTTGCGACACCATGAAGCGCGTTCCCAATGCGGTCACGCTGCTATCGCCCGAAGTGACGATGAAGGGGCGGTCGGCGTCATGCGCGACGTCAAAGAAGGCGCGCCCCTGTTTCAGGGTCAGGCGACGTGCATCGTTGGACAGCGATACTTCCACGCGCGAGACCGCGTCGAGCGTCACGGTAGAGCCATCGGCAAGCCGATAGGCACGGGGCGCCTCGTGTCCGTTCGCCAACACCTGCAGCGCCTGGGAAGCGGTTACGCCGGGGCGGTCGACCCAGATATAGCTGCCCAGTCCGAAGACGAGGAGCAGGCAGGCGGCAATCGGGGCCCAGTGAGCAAGCGTGCGACGCGGCGAACGTGCCTCGGTCTCGCTATCGTCTTCTTCGTCGGCGCCATCATTGGCTGCCAGCCGCGCACGCGCTGCCGATCGCATGGAAAGGATGCGCGGATCGTCCTTCACGGCATCGAGCGAGCGCCACAGGTCTTCAGCTTCCTGCAGCGCTTGCGGCTTTTCCCCCGAAGGCCGTGTCTTGCCTGAAGGGTCGCGCAGGAAAGCGGCCAGTTCCCTGTCGCTCATGCCATCGCCTTGCGAATGCCGATCAGTCATCGCTCTGCTCCAGCAATGTGCGCATCGCCTTCATCATATGCTTCTCGACCGCGCTGACCGAAATGCACATGGCTGCCGCAATCTGGCGGTTATTCAGATTTTCAAACCTGCTCAACACGAAGATATCTCGCGTACGCTCCGGCAACCGGCCGATGCGCGCAACGATCCTTTCCATCTCATCCTTGCCCATCAAGACGCGCTCGGGCGTGATCTCCTCAACAGGATGGCGAACTTCGGTCAATTCATCGTGCCGGTTGGCGGCTCTGACCTCACTGCGGCGGAAGCGATCAGTCACCACGCTGCTGGCAGTGCGAAACAGATAGGCGCGCGGATTTTCGATGACGCTCCTGTCGGGAAGCCGGCAAAGGCGCATCCAGACGTCCTGCACGACATCATCCACATCCTCGGCTCGATCGATGCGACGCAGCAGCCATTGTCGCAGTACGGGCAGATGCGGGATAATCGCGTTGTGCAGGGTGTTAAGTTCGCTCATCCGTGGCCCAAGTGTGAAAAAACTCGTGCGCCGACTGTCATGAACGGCGAATCGGGTTAGGGTAGCCAAACATACGCGCATCAGGAAACACGCAAGAGACTTCGAATTTGGCAATCTTACGGCTGGCCCTGATCGTTGTCGCGGCGTGGACCTTTTCCGCACTCGCGGGATCACATGCGTTCGCCGCGCCGAACCGCATTTCGCTGGCCGATGCCCTGCAGGCTCTGGCACGGCGCGGGCACCTGTCCATTCTCTTTCGGCCGGAAACGGTATCCGGAATCACCGCGGAGCAGCCCGGCAAGTCGGTCAGTCCTGAAGCCGGCCTCGAGGCCATGCTGCGCGGAACAGGCCTGCGTGCAAAGCGCATTGCGCCGCGGTCCTTCGTGATCGAGCGCGTGGAACAGGGCAAGGCCGAGAGCATTGGACATGCTTCTACAATAGAGGTCGAGCGAGCGGTATACCCAAGCCCCCCTTCTTCCATCGTTGTGACCGCACTGCGAAGACCAACGCTCTTGCTCGATACGCCGGTCAGCATGGTCGTACTGGGCGGGGATGAGTGGCGCAGGTTCGCCGGACGAACCAATGCCGACGTCGTCAAGCTGGCTCCAAGCCTGGCGATTTCATCGCCGGGCTCGGGTCTGGACCGCATGTCCCTGCGCGGTGTGTTCAGTGCGGGCGAGCCGAGCGTCGGGCTCTACTACGGCAACGTACCGGTGCTGGGGCCTTCGGGCTCATCTTCGGATCCGGGACTCATGACGCCCAATCTCCTCCTGGTAGATGTCGAGCGGATCGAGGTGCTGCGCGGGCCGCAGGGCACGCTCTATGGCGCAGGCTCCCTTGCGGGGACGATGCGGGTCCTGTTTCGCCAGCCTGAACTGGATGCCAACTCCGGCAGCGTGGATGCCTCGGTGTCGCTGGTGGAAGGCGGAGGCACGGGCTTCGATGCCTCCACGGTGGTCAACATGGTCGTTGCGCCCGATAGCGCGGCCCTGCGCGCAGTTGCCTATCGCAGGCGCGAAGCCGGTTTCGTGGACAACGTTCCGTTGAGGAAGAGCGATATCGGCACCAGGGATGATGTGGGCGCGCGGCTCTCCCTGATGTGGGAGCCCGAAGTCGATTGGTTTCTCTCTCTCGAGGGCGCCTACCAGGAGACCGATTTCGATGATTTTGGCAGCAGTAGCGGAGACCTTGGCACCTATCGGACAGGCCGTGAAGTACGTCTGCCCTTCTCGAGCCGGTTCTGGATGGTTTCGGGCATAGTTCGGGGCGCGCTTGGCAGAGCCGACATGGAGCTTTCGGCGTCGCGCTATCGGTGGGTGCCGCGCCGCAGCCTCGATTTCACCAGAGTGCTGGAAGATCTGCGCGGAGACCAGCATGCCTGTGCGGGCTACTTCGGGCGTTTGCCCGAAATCGGGTGTTCGACCGGGGAACTGGCCGATTTTGGCAACTATCTGGATTCGGTAACCCCGGCAGTCCTGGATCAACCGCTGCGCGTGACCGGCACATCGGCGGAGCTGCGCGTTTCGGGGAGCGGTAAGCTCGACTGGACGACCGGACTTTTCTTCAATCGTCGGATCGATAGCGGTGAAAGCTCAGCCCACCGGGTCGATGGCGAAGGCATGATCGACGGTGAGACGCCTGCACAGAGCCTGCGAAGGTTCTCAGGTGCGCTGAGGCAGTTTGCGGCCTTCGGCGATCTGACATGGCACGTTACCGACTTGCTCGATATCACAGCCGGCGGGCGTTATTTTCGCTATCGGCGTTACGCCAGCGGAGAGAGTCTGTGGCGCAATCCGGCAACCGAACTCTATGGCAGTGATGCTCCGGTCTCCTATGGCTACTCGACGAGAGGAACTGCAGGCCGCATCCGCTTGGATTTCCATCCCGGCGCCGATTGGTTGATCTACGGAGAAGTCGCACAGGGGTTTCGGCCGGGCGGCGTCAACATCATACCGGGCTTGCCGAGTGAGGCGGCCGTTTATCGTGGGGACCGGATCGTCAGCCGTGAACTGGGCTCGCGCCTGTCGCTTGCGCGTGACGCGGTTCAGATCAGTGGTGCGCTGTTTCGCCAGACTTGGTCGGACATGGAAGTCTCGGCGATCACCAACAACGGCGCCTTTGCCATTATCAGCAATCTTGGCAATGCGCGCATCGATGGGTTCGAACTGGGGCTGGACGCGCGCGCTGGCGAGCATTTCGAGGCGCGGGTGCAGACGACATACCTCGATGCCCGCCTCACCTCCAACCAGTTGAGTGAGATCGCGCAGGCAACGGGTCGGCGGGGCGACCGGCTGCCCTATGTCGCCCCGCTCATCGTCAGCAGCGTTCTGACAGGGCGCTGGAACCTGGATGAGAGTATGCGTCTCACAGTCGGCTTATATGGGCATTATACTGGCCGGCATTATTCGAGGTCGGATCGCGGCGACATTCGCGCAATGCGGCTCGGGGGCGGCGGATCGATCGATCTTCGCGCGAGTTTGGAATTGGCCGGGCAATCCTTGTCCGTCGGTGTGAGCAACCTGACCGGGAGTCACGAACGGGTCTGGGCAGCCGATACCGTATTCGCACCGCGAACAGTCACGCGGATCCAGCCGCGGACGGTCTCGGTCGGTCTGAGTTCAAGATTCTGATTTACAATATTATTTTTTCACCCCCTGCTGCACTGCAAAAAAACTTTCACATTCCGGTACGGACTCGTCGCGGAGTTGCGTCTTCCTGATTGAATACCCTTCGGGTCGCACCAGAGGGTAAGTCGGAGATGTGGCGCTGTGACCGGATTGAACGGCAATGCAGACGGAAAAATCGGGCAGCTGTCCGTAATCCTGTTGCCTGCCGAAGCGATCAGTCGGCTCCGGCCCCTGCTCCGCCTTCAAAGTCCAGAACAACAGAACAAGAGACGTCAGGGAAGGATCGCTCGGAAGGCTGGCAGACCGCCAGACATAATCGTCCTGAACCAAGGGGGGCATTCTTCCATATGAAGTCTTCGATCACCACGGCCACACTTCTGGCCGCCGTATCCCTGTTTCCGATGGCAACAATGGCCCAAACGGCAAATGCCGTTGCCGATAACGAAAGTGCCGGAGCCAACGAAGGCATTCTCGCTTCGGGCGACATCGTCGTCACGGCCCTGCGGCGCGATTCCACCCTGCAGGAAACTCCGATCAGTATCGCGGCGATGAGCGGCGAGACGCTGCGCGACATGGGGTCCAGCGAACTCTCCGGTTACTTCCGCCAGGTTCCCAACCTCAACGTGACGCAGGGCCAGATCGGCAGCAGCCGCATCAGCATCCGCGGTGTCAACGCGGCCGGTGAAGCCACCGTTGGACTTTATTACGACGAGACGCCGGTCACCGGGCCTAGCGGCACGACGCAGGACCCCGGTGCGGTAGCAGCCAACCTGAACCTCTTCGATGTCGAGCGCGTGGAAGTTCTGCGCGGTCCGCAAGGTACGCTTTACGGCGCAAGCTCCATGGCAGGCACCTTGCGCATCATCTTCAATAAGCCCGATGCCTCGACTTACGAGACGGCTGCAGAGGCCGAAGCATCGGCGATCGACGGCGGCGGTACCGGATATGGCGCCAAGGCCATGGTCAACATGCCCATCGTGGAAGACAAGCTGGCGGTTCGTCTTGTCGGCTACTATCAGAAGAAGCCGGGCTTCATCGACAATGTCCGTTACGGCGACAGGAACATCAACGACAGCACGGCGCGCGGCGTTCGCGCCCTGATCGGCTACGAGCCGGGGCCGGACACGACCATCACGGCCACCGCCATTTACGAGAAGTCCACGGCTGACGATCAGCAGGGCTGGTATCCCCAGGTCGGTCGCTACAAGACGGACTCCTACGTGCGCCTGCCCTTCAACAGCGAGATGCAGCTTTACAATCTCAAGGCGGACCAGGACTTCGGCTTCGCCACGCTGACCGCGACGGGCACCTACTACAAGTTCAACATCGTGCGCACCGTCGACTTCACTCCCGCAGTGGCCGCGCTCGGCTCGCTGCCCAGCACTTGCAGCGCCTACTACGGGTTGAGCGCCGCGTGCTCGGCGGACCAGCAGAGCGCCTTCAGCGATTATGCGTCCTCCGTCCTGCCTGCGATCGGTTATCAGCCGGCATGGCTCAAGTCGCAGAACTACGAAGTGCGGCTGGCGTCCAACGGCACCAACTTCATCGATTGGACGATCGGTGGCTACTACGAGCACCGCAAGGACCACATCGACAGCAACGTGACCAGCGTCAGCGCCGTGGACGGGGCGATCCCCGACCCGCTGCGTAACCTGAGCTATCGTTACGTCGAGACGACGGTGCGGCAGATGGCCGGGTTCGGCGAAGTAACCCTGCATCCGACCGACAAGCTCAGCCTGACGGGCGGCCTGCGGTATTACGACTACACGAAGTCCACCGGTGGTGAGGCGACGCTCGCCAGCCCGCTGACCGCCAGCATGCTCGCTGACTATTCGAAGGTGAAGGCGAGCGCTCACGGCCTGATCGAGAAATTCAACGTCAGCTACAACTTCACGCCGGATCTCATGGCCTATGCCACCGCGGCCAAGGGTTTCCGCCCGGGCGGTGCGAACAATATTCCGATCCTGCCGGAAAACCTCATTGCCTATGACGCCGATAGCCTGTGGAACTATGAAGCCGGCATTAAGACCAGCTGGCTGGGCGGCGATGTGGTCTTCAACGCTGCCGTGTTCCAGATCGACTGGAGCAACATGCAGCTGAGTGCGCGCACGGCCGACGGCCTCTACTCCTTCCTGACCAATGCAGGTGCAGCGCGCATCCGCGGCGGTGAAGTGGACCTGACGGTCCGCCCTCTGGCAGGTCTCTCGCTGTCCGTTTCGGGCGGCTACACCGATGGCAAGCTGACCGAAGACCAGGCAAACGACGACATCCTCGTGACTGCATCGAGCGGCAGGAAGGGCGATCGTCTGCCCAACAGCCCAAAGTGGAGCAGCGCTGCTTCGGCTTCCTACAAGTGGGCACTGAACGATCGCTTCGACGGTTTGCTGCGCGCGGACTTTGCCTACACGGGCAAGATGAAGTCGAATGTCAGCAGCACCGATCCGTACCTTACCTACTACGGGGACTACGCAACCCTGAACCTCAGGGCTGGTGTTGAGAACGAGACCTGGGGCATGGCGGTCTACGTCAACAATGTCACCGATACGGTGGGTAACGTCAGCCAGACCAACGGCTTCGGCTACAGCAACCTGACCTTCTCGATCCAGCCGCGCACGTTCGGCGTGAATTTCCACTTTGCAATGTAAGGAGACCCAACCGATGAAGAAGTCACCACTCTTGCTGCTTCTGGCGGGACTGGCTGCCTCTCCGGCGGTTGCGGCTACGCCCGACCCCAAGGCAGACCTTGCGCGGATCGATGCCGTGCTCGACAAGAACTATCCGCAGCTCCAGGCGCTCTACGAGGACATTCACGCGCATCCCGAAGTCGCCTTTCAGGAAACGCGTACGGCGGCATTGCTGGCTGGCAAGATGCGCAAGCTCGGCTTTACCGTGACCGAGAAGGTCGGCGGCACCGGCATCGTTGCGATCTATCGCAACGGTGACGGGCCTACCGTCCTCGTGCGGACCGAGCTTGACGGTCTGCCAGTTCTCGAAAAGACCGGCTTGCCCTATGCCAGCCATTACACGCAGGAGATCGACGGAAAGGTCACGCCCACGATGCATGCCTGCGGGCATGACATCCACATGACCTGGTGGGTTGCCACGGCGGAAGCCCTGCTGGCGATGAAGGATCGCTGGCACGGAACGTTGATGTTCATCGGCCAGCCCGCCGAAGAAACCGTCAGCGGTGCCAAGGCCATGCTCGAAGATGGCCTGTTCACGCGCTTCCCCAAGCCCGACTATGGCTTCGCCGCCCATGTCGGACCCGATGCCACCGGCAATGTGCGTTTCAAGGAAGGCATGTCTTCCTCGGCCTCGGATCAGCTGCGCATCACCTTCAAGGGCAAGGGCGCACACGGCTCGATGCCGGCATCGAGCATCGATCCGATCGTGATGGGCGGGCACTTCGTGAGCGACGTCCAGTCGATCCGCAGCCGGGAGGTCGATCCGGCCAAGTTCGGCGTGATCACAGTCGGCAGCTTCCATGCCGGAACGGCGGCCAACATCATTCCCGATACGTCGGTCCTGCAACTCACCTTGCGTTCGCATGAGCCCAAGGTGCGGCAACAGCTGATGGACGGCGTGAAGAAGACGGCCGACGCCGTTTCGGCCATGGCCGGCGCGCCAGACCCGCAGATCGATTACCTCTATGGCACTGCGGCACTCTACAACGATCCGAAGCTGACGGATTCCGTTGCGGCCGTGGTCAGGGAGGCTGTGGGCGGTAATGTCACCGTGGAATCGGAAGACAAGCCGGCGGCTTCGGGCAGCGAAGACTATTCGGAATTCGTTACGGCAGGCGTCCCGTCGGTCTTCGTGGGCATTGGCGGAGTCGATGCGGACGTGCTGGCAGGTTACGTCAAGAAGGGCGAGAAGCCCCCGGTGAACCACTCGCCGTTTTTTGCGCCCGATCCCGAACCGGCAATTCGCGCGGGCGCGCAGGCGCTTTCGCTGGCCGTGCTCACGGTAGCAGGCACCGAATAACCCTGGGACAGGGGAGCGCTCCTGCGTTCCCCCAAAGATCCCCTGCATGAGAAAGCCCCGCATGTCGCAGTGACATGCGGGGCTTTTTTCTGGCCGATAACGGCGCCTCCGGGCGCCTTACCGAAGTATCGCTTACTTGAAGACCGGCGAAAGCTTCGGACGGTCCTTGCGGGCCGGCTTCGAGCTGGCGGAACTGTCGGCAGTCGAAGGCGCGGCAGCGCTCTTGCTTTCGGGGGCCGGACTGGTCGCGCTTGCAGCGGGAGCCGGCGTTGCTGCCGGAGCCGAAGCAGGGGCGTCCTTTTTGCTGTCCTGTGCCGCAGTGGTCTTGGCGGCAGCCTTGGGTGCAGCAGCCTTCTTGGCCGCAGGAGCCTTCTTTGCACGGGGCTTGGCCGGGGCCTTGGTCGCCTTCTTGGCAGGCGCGGCCTTGGCCGCCGCGGGCGCTGCGTCTTTCTTGGCATCGGGCGCGGTGGCTGCCGGCTTCGCGGCGGTATCAGCTGCCTTCGCAGCCGGTGTGCTCTTTGCCTTTGCAGTCGTGGCACTCTTCGCGGCGGTCGTCTTCGCAGCAGCCTTGGGCTTGGTTGCGGTCTTCTTGGCAGCAGCGGGCTTCGCCTTCGCCGGAGCCTGCGCCTTGGCCGGTGCGGCTTCCTTGGCCTTGGCCGCAGGAGCCGGAGCGGCGGTGTCCTGGCCGCTGCGATCGATGTTCTTGGCTACCTTGCGGCGCAGCTCGGAATAGGCCCGGGCCACGATCGGATAGTCCGAAGGCAGGTCGTAGCGTGCCTTGTATTCGGCTTCGGTCAGGCCGTGCTTGCGCAGGTGGCGCTTGAGCGTCTTGAACTTCTCACCGGTGATGAGCGAGACGATGAAGTTCGGATCGCTGTGCGATTCCTTGGCGGATACGGCCGGTTTGACTGCGGCGGCAGGCTTGGCCGGCTTGGCCGGCTCAGCGGTTTCGGCCTTGGCAGCCGGCTGCTCTGCCTTCGGCGCTGCGGCCGGTTTTGCGGCGGCGGGCTTGGCAGGAGCCTTGTCCTCGGTCTTCGCCAACGCGGGCATCGGCGCATCTTCGCCGAATTCCGAAACGGCCTTGAATACATCGCTGAGCAGCGAAGGTAGCTGAGAGGCATTCAGCTTGTTGTTGTTCACAAAGGCTGTGACAAGGTCCAGCGAAGCCTGACGTGCGTCGAAATCTGCCATATCCATCCAACTTGAAAGTAGCTCTGCGCGAGCAGGGGAGTCTCAAAACGGGCCCATAGACACTATTGGTATATTAGATGTCAAATATTCGATTGCATAGAGTGAAATGTCCGTTCCCGTGATGGGACAGCGCTACCGGGGTAATGGGCATGAAAAACCCCGGGGGCTTGCCTTGAAGTCCCCGGGGTCAGATTTGTTTCCGTCAGGTCAGAATTCTTTGCGCACCGTCATCCCGATCTTGCGCGGGCTCCCGATGTTATATCCGAGACGCGCCCGGCCGCCGCGTTCGCGATCCAGCGACATCAGGGCGTTCTTGTCCAGCAGGTTGTTGACGTAGAGCGACACGGACAGGCCGTTGTCGAGGCTTACGCTCGTCGAGAGATTGACGAGATCGTAGGACGGAAGGCGATAGGATCCGAAGTCATAGGCTCCTGTTCCGAATGCGCCGGTCGCGGGATCGTAGAATATCGAATTGGTAAACGATCCTGCGCCCGACTCCTGGTCGGCAAGCTGGGTGAAGCGATTGCCGACGTGCTGGTAGCTTGCGGTGAAGGCCCAGTCGATGCCGTCACTGATCTCGGTTTCGTATGTGGCCGAAGCCGAGATCTGGAACTTCGGGACAGTCGGCAGGCGATTGCCCTTGCGGATACCGGCGATGACCGCACCCGAACCGTCGAGGACGGTGCTGTCAATCTTGGAATCGATGTAGCTGCCGTTCACGCTGACGTCGAAACCGTCCATGAGCCGGGCCGCGAGTTCGGCCTCGACGCCGGTCGTATGGGCCTTGGGTACGTTGAACAGCACGCGCGAAGAGCAGCTGCCGGCATCGGCGGTGACTTGGAGATTCCTGATCTCGTTATGGAACACCGCACCGTTGAAGGTGATGCCACCGGTATGCGCCTTGATGCCGCCTTCGTAGTTCCACAGCGTTTCGTCGTCGAAGGTCGGGCGGTTGCCGTATGTCGCTGCGTCCGGACCGGTCGCTCCTCCCGAACAGAGCGGGATATTCAATGGATCGTTGACGCCACCGAGGCGGAAGCCTTTCGATGCCTGAAGGTTCAACGTGACGTCCGGACTGGCTTCAAAGCTGGCGATGAAGCGTGGCGAGAAGCCTGTGGAACTGGTCTTGTCGCCGATATTGTTGTCGCCATTCGCGAAGATGCCGCCAGAGACGAAGTCGCGCTTTTCCTTGAAGTCATAGTAGCGACCGCCGGCGGTGAGCTTGAACTGCCCCAACTTGTAGCTGGCCTCGCCGAATACCGCCGCCTGCTTGATGATGTACGGGATGTCGGCATTGTAGGGCGAGTCTGCTGGGAAGCCGTTTGCGACCGAGGCTGAAGTTCCGGCACCAAGTGTGGCGTCGACGATCGCATCGTATCCAGGAGTCGGCAGGCGCTGCGCGTATGTGCGGTCGACGTGGCTGTAGAAGCCGCCGAACACCCACTGGAATGGCCCGGTGCCGGTGGAGGCCAGGCGCAGTTCCTGGGTCCATTGCTTGAGCTTCGTTCTGTCGCGCAGTTCGGAAGGCAGGTTCGCCAGCGATCCGTCGACACCCAGGTCAAGGGCGAAGGGCGAAACGGAGACCGAGCCGGTCAGCGCCGAAGCATCGCGAGCGACCAGAATGTTGCGATGGATATAAGTCGTGACCGAGGTGACGGCGATCGTGTCGGTCACGTCTGCATTGATCGTCAGGTCCGCCAGCGTCGTCTTGTCGCGGAACTGTTCACGCAGCTTGAGGTACTGGGTCCGCTCCGGAAGGATCTGCGAGGCATCGATCAGCGGATTGTAGTAGAGGTGGTAAGTATCCTCGCGGTTGAAGCCGTTGGTCTTGATATCCTGATAGATGATGCGCGGGGTCACCTTGATGCCCGGGCTCGGTTCCCACAAAACGCTGGCACGTCCGCCGTAGCGATTGCCATCGTTGATGTTCTTGCCCGCTGCCGGGCCGATCGCATCGACGAAACCGGCGTAGTGTTCGGCATAGCCTACAAGCCTGATCGCCGCGGTTTCGCCGAGCGGTACGTTGACGGCCGCCTTGCCGTCATATCCGACATCGCCGCCTTTCAACACATTTGCACCAGCTTCCACAGTGCCTTCGACGATGTCGAGCTTGGGCTGCTTGGTGATATAGCGGACCGTGCCGCCTTCGGAGCCGGAACCGAACAGCGTGCCCTGCGGGCCACGCAGCGTCTCGATACGATCGAGGTCGAACAAGTCGAAGTCGGGCGTGAACAGTGACAGTGAGATCACCGATTCATCCATGTAGACGCCAACCTGCTCCTTCACACCGGGCTGGTCGCGTACGACCTGGCCGGCGGAGACGCCGCGGATCGAGACCTGGCTCTGGCCGGGGCCGAGGTTCTGGACGGTCAGGCCGGCGATGGAGCGTGAAACGTCCTCGATCGAGGTGGCTCCCGAACGGCGCATGGCTTCTGCGGTCTGAGCATTGATCGAAAACGGAACGTCCTGGATGGATTCGTTGCGCTTGGTGGCGGTGACGATGATTTCGTTGTTGTAGGTTTCCCCGCCGCCCTGATTGGCTTCGTCCTGCGCTGCAGCAGCAGCGGAAAAGGCGATCAGGCTGAAACAGACGCCGCCGACAAACATGGCCTTGTTGTGAAGTCTCGTATTCATTTCGTTCCCCTCCCTAATGGAGAAATGATTGAATATTATGTATATAGTTCTACGAGAATTGGATTTTCAGGTTTTGTGTTCCTCCTGCACGAACATGTAATCCGTTCTTTCGCCTTTGGCGCGTGGCAGGTGCATGGCGGCTGTAATTTTTGCGCCGCCGTTGCACTTTCGCCACGTATCGCACTGGCCGGCCTGAACGTGTAATCGTCGAACCCGTACGCGCTGGGGAAAGGGCCTTTCGATACGATCCTGTGGAAGAATGCGCGGTTGCATTATCCTGGCACGTGGTTCGGCCAATTGCAGAAAGAAAATTGCGCGGAGCATAACCCTGATGGGTTATGCCCGAAGTCGACCCAGAGCCTACCAGAGTCCCCGGAGAATTGATTACGGGAACATGCAATGAGTGATGGCAAGTCAAGGCGTTCGATCAGGAGCGCAATCATCGGCGCGGGGATGGCGGGGATTCTCGCTGCAATAAAGCTGAAGCAGCGCGGCGAGGATTTCGTTGTGTTCGAGAAGGCGGACCGCATCGGCGGGACCTGGCGCGAAAATCGCTATCCCGGTCTGACCTGCGACGTACCCTCGCACGCCTATACCTACTCTTTCGAGCCCTATCCCGACTGGAAGGCCAACTTTGCCGACGGTGCCGAGATCCACGGTTACTTCGAGATGGTAACCGACAAGTACGGTATTCGCGATCAGATCCGGTTCGGGTGCGAGGTCACCGCAGTCGATTGGGATGATGCGACCAGCAGTTGGACCGTGACCATCGCATCGGGAGAGACTTATGTCGCCGATGTGGTCATCGCGGCCTCGGGTGTTCTGCACCATCCCAAACTGCCCGAAATAGAAGGGCTGGATAGTTTCGGGGGCAAGTCTTTCCACACGGCTCGTTGGGATGACGAGGCAAAGATAGACGGCGGACGCGTCGGCCTGATCGGGTGCGGGTCGACCGGGATCCAGATCGTTACCGCCATCAACAGGCGGGTCGAGCGGCTGGTGCATTTCCAGCGCAGCCCGCAGTGGATCCTGCCGGTTCAGCAGTTCGCGTTCACTGACGAGCAACGCGCCGCCTTCCGGGCCGATCCGAAGCTGATCGATGCCATCCGCTACAGCGATGAATACCTCGGCGCGGTCCTTCGCTTCACGCGCGCGATTACGGATATCGACGGAGCGCAGATGCAGGAGATCGAGGAGATCTGCAGGCAGAACCTGGAGACGTCGGTGCGGGATCCGGAGCTGCGCGAGAAGCTGCGGCCCGATTATCGCGCTGCCTGCAAGCGTCTGATCTATTCCTGGAGCTACTACGAAGAGGTCCAGCACCCTGCGGTCTTCGTGGAAACTGGTGGCATCGCTCGGGTCGAACCCAAGGGCGTGCGCATGGCCGACGGCACTTTCCATGAACTGGACACGCTGATCCTGGCAACCGGCTTTCGTGCCGATCGCTTCATCCGGCCGGCCGGTGTGACGGGGCAGGGCGGCAGGACGCTCGATGATTTCTGGTCGGTCCGGCCCAGTGCCTATTATGCGGTGACCCTGCCGGAGTTTCCGAACTTTTTCATGCTCAATGGTCCGACCGGTCCAGTCGGCAACTTTTCGCTGATCGACATTGCCGAGCGGCAGTGGGCCTATATCGACCAGTTGATGGATCTCCTGCGCACCGGTGAAGCGCGCGCCGTTGCTCCGAAGGCGAGTGCCCATGCCGATTACGAGGAGCGCCGCATCGCGGCAGCGAAGACGACGATCTTCGGATCCGGGTGCTCGAGCTGGTATCTCGATGCCACCGGCGTCCCGTCAAGCTGGCCATGGGGTTACGAGGACTTTGCCGAAGCCATGACCGTGCCGAAATTCGAAGACTACGCGATCGCTGCCTGAGCGGGCGAATGAAAGGGGAGTCGGGTGCTATGCGCCCGGCTCCCCTTTCGATTCCGGCCTTGCCGGTTATCCTCGCTGCGAGGAAATGTTGCCGCCGTCGACGACCACTTCGGCCGCGGTGATGTAACTGGCTTCATCCGAGAGCAGGAAACGCACGACGCGCCCCACTTCTTCGGGCGCGCCGAGCCGTTCAAGCAGGATACGCTTCTCGAAGTGGCCCTTTTCCAGGTTCTCTACTGCAGGGCGCATCATGGCGGTGAGGATCTGGCCGGGCGATACGGAGTTGATCCGGATGCCGTCGCGCGCCAGTCGGTCGGCCAGCGAGCGTACGAGCGAGAGCATGCCGCCCTTGGCTGCCGAATAGATCGGATTCATGGCGTTGCCGAGCGTGGCGTTGATCGAAGTGATGGCTACGATCGCCGATCCCGGGTTCCGCGCAAGGTCGGCTGCCATGGCCTGGGTCATGAACGCCAGGGCGCGCAGGTGGATGTCGATGCCCGTCTGCCAGCTCTCAGGCGTGATGCCTTCCAGCGAGCCGGTGTCGACGACGCCGGCGCAGTGAACCAGGCCGCCCAGCGGAGGGAGAGCTGCGCGGCACCGTTCCAGCGCGGCCTCGAAGTTCTCAAGCCGGCGCATGTCCACTTCTTCGAAATGGCATTTCGTGCCTGTGTCTTGTGCCACGAGGGCGGCGGCGCGCTCTGCCGCCTCACCGTTGATGTCCCAGATGGCTACGGGGCGGCCCACCGCGGCGAGGGCGTGGGCAGAGGCAAGGCCGATGCCCGAGGCGCCGCCGGTAACGATCACGGCGTTGCCGGGGCTGCTGAGTCTGGGTGAATACGTGCTGGTCAAAACGGATACCTTTCCTGGAGTCGTTGTACTGCGGGGCTAGGCTGCGTTGAAGTGGCGCCGCGCAGCACAGCTGTCGGGTTACTTCTTGCCCGAGAGGCGGCTGATGAGCTTGCGGGCAATGCCGGTGGTGTGTTTGTCTTGCGCGCCATAGCCCGGCTGCATCACCGAAACGGTAATGGCATCGCGCACGACGATGCTTTCGTCCCGAGCCTGCGCGGGCGTTGGGGCGGCCTTGTTTAGATCGATGACCACGCCAGGCAGGCTCTGTCCGCCCGCGCCCATGGCGCGCGCCACGGGGGACTGGCTCATGTCCTCGGTGAAGTGGACATCGTAGGCGTTGTAGGTGCCCACGCGGGTTAGCTTCCAGCTGTCCTTTGCAAGGTCATCGGGAAAGTTGACATTGAGCGAAACGCCCGCGGGTAGCAGGGACCTGCCGGCCGCGCCTGCGTCCAGCGCGTCGACCAGTTCGGCAGACAGCGCCGCAACGGTCGCGGATTGCGGATTGGCGAGGCCGGTATTGTCGGTCGTGCCGACGCCGGCGCTGAGGGCTACGGCCGGGATGCCACGGGCCGATGCATATTGCACGACATTGACAGTGCCCGAGCTGACGATGATCTGGCCGACGTTTTGCCCCTCGTTCGGGCCGGACAGGACAAGGTCGGGTGCCTTCGCCCAACGCTTTTGCGCCAGGACATCTATCCCGTAGAGGACGGCCATCACCGGAGTACCGTCGACATAGTTGAAGTCTTGCGCGGGGATTCCTTCGCGGTCGATCGGGCCGACGCCGGGTGCGCCTTTCTTCGCAGCGCCATTGTGGCAATCCTGCGAAAGCGGGCCGAGCGGGCGCATGAACTTCACGGCGCCGCCCATGCCGCTCTGGCCTGTGCAGGGGATCGATACGATGACATCGTGCCCCTCGGCCTTCAGCGCCTTGTACAGTGCTACCACGTTGCTGGTGAGGCCGTCGTCGTTCGAGACAACGATGTTGCGTGCCTCGGCGAGCGCGGGGGCGGCGACAAGGGCGGTTGCAAGCAGCAATCGCGTCAGCATCGGGTATATCCTTTCTTGTGTTTGATGGGGCCCTTGCATGTCTTGCGAAGGCCAGTCGTCTCGCGTCTAGGATCGAGCTTTTTCTGTTTTATGTCAGTTATTTCGGTCAATCACGGTTCGCCTTGAAGAACGGCTGCCCGGATCAGTCGGCGCAGCAAGCGGCGATATTCGTTCAAGGTGTCGGGATCGCCCGGCTCATAGCGGCGGCTGTCACCGATAAGATTGCTGTTGTTCACGTAGAAGAGGATGCCTCCCGCCACGCCGTTCAGCACGAACATCGGGGAGACCGGACGGAAGCTGCCACTCGCCACCCCCTCGTTGACGATGGCTTCCAGATCGTCGAGCGCCACGAACGAGAACTCGATGGGATTGCCGCCGCGCGGACGCACATCGGCGATCAGGCGCTGGATGATCCGCGCAGCGGTGGGCCGGGCAACCATGAAATCCAGCCAGGCGTCGGTCAGCGCGATGAGGCGCTCCAACGGACCGGTGATAGTCTCCAGACGCTCGCGCGAGAACTCGTGCATGGCATTGAAGATGTCCGCTTCGACGGCATCGTAGAGCTCCTGCTTGCCGGCGAAGTAATAGACCATGGAAGGGCGGCGCACGCCGACGATCTGCGCGATGTCTTCAAGGCGTGCATCGCCGAATCCCACGTCGGCAAAGACGGTTTCAGCGGCTTTCACGATCGCCTCGCGTGTTGCCTTGCCGCGTAGGTTTCTGGCTGCCTTCATTAACTTCTCCCTGCCTCGCGATCCGACCGGGACACGATAGTCGGTCGAAGCACCGCTTGCTTTTCTACCTTCATGTAGGTAGAAAAGCAAATGCGTAAGCAATGCTGCTTTATGATACGCATTGGGAGGATGCATGAAACACTTTTCAAAAACCCGCGCATTTCTGTGCGCTGGCGCCGCGACGATGGCCTTGGCGGTTCCTGCAATGGCTGAAGAAGCCGGCAACGAATCGGGCTTTAACGAAATCGTGGTCACCGCACAGAAGCGTGAAGAGTCGCTCAAGGACGTGCCGGTTTCCATCGTCGCGCTCGGCCTCGCGGACCTTGAAAACAAGGGCGTTACCGACCTTACCGATCTCAAGACCCAGGTGCCGGGCCTGCAGGTAACGCCTCACCCGAACAGCGCGATTACTGCGCGCGTGTTCATGCGCGGGGTCGGTAACAACGACGACCAGATCACCATGGACCCCAGCGTCGCGGTCTATATCGACGGCGTCTATGTCGCACGCAGCCAGGGTCTTGCCTCCGATGTCGCCGAATTGGAGCGGGTCGAAGTGCTGCGCGGTCCGCAGGGATCGCTCTACGGTCGCAATGCCACCGGCGGCGCAATCAACTTCATTACCCGTGCGCCCGAGCTTGGCCAGTTCGGATTCGAACAGAAGCTGACTTATGGCAACTACGATCAGTTCCGCTCGCGCACCCGCGTGAACATTCCTGTAGGCAATACGCTGGCGGTCGAACTGGGTTATCTACATGCGCAGCTCGATGGATACGTCGACAACCTGGGAACGGGCGTGAAGCGCTTCGGGGATCAGCGCCGCGACGGCTATCGCGCAGCGGCCCTGTGGCAGCCGGGCGATACGGTGCAGGTGCGCTATACTTACGATCGTTCCGAAATCGACGATACGCCGGCATTCATCGCCTACGTCCCGTTCTATCCGCAAATGGCCGACCGTCCCACCGCAGGCTCGCCATCGGTCAGCAACCTGCAGGCCAATGCGGTCGTGTCGCAGGGGCACAATTTGACGGCAAGCTGGGATGTCTCGGATGACGTCACGATCAAGTCGATCACCGGCTACCGCAAGCTGCGCAATCGCACGATGCAGGACTATCACAGCGGTGTCTTCGGACCTTTCCCGTTGTTCCGTACGGCCTTCGATTCCAGCCAGGACCAGTTCAGTCAGGAACTCCAACTGATCGGCAGCGCCTTCGACAAGCGGCTGGAATACGTCCTGGGTCTCTATTATTTCGATGAGAGCGCGCACAGCTTCGACACCACGGTTGTTCCCGGGCGCCCGCGAAGCGAACGCACCGTCACTATCGATAACAGGGCCTATGCCGTCTACGCACAGGCTACGTACAACCCGGCTATCCTCGATGATCGGCTTTTCGTCACGCTGGGCGGTCGCTGGTCGCGCGATGAGCGCAAGGCGACCCTGCAGGACGTGGCGGTGCCTTCTGTGGGCGACCCCATCGTCGGTGCGCCGGGGAACGGTGATCGCGCATTCGAGAATTTCAGTCCCAGCGCCTCGCTGCGCCTAGCGCTGAGCGACACCACGAGCATCTATGGCAAGGTCGTTTCCGGCTACAAGACCGGTGGCTTCAATGTGCGCGCCAGTTCGGTCGATCGCTTCAACGCGGGCTTCGGGCAGGAGACGTTGACCTCTTACGAATTCGGCGTGAAATCGGAACTGCTCGACCGGCGTCTGCGGGTGAATGCGGCGCTCTTCACCACCAAGTACGACGACATCCAGGTCAACGTGCAGTCCGATCCCAACAACATCGCCCGAACCGACGTGCTCAATGCAGGCAAGGCAACGATCAAGGGCTTCGAGCTCGACTTCTCGCTGCGCCCGACGAACGGCCTGACGATCTCGGCCAACTATGCCTACCTCGATGCCAAGTACGATCGCATCGTCGACGGCGCGGGCAATGATGTCACTGCGCAGTTCACTTACATCCAGGCACCCAAGCATACACTAGTGACCAGCGTGGAATACGAGTTCCCGCCTAGCCCCATCGGGACCTTCGCTATCTATGCGGATTACTTCACCAAGAGCCGCTATTCCTCGTCGACTTCGGACCCGCGCTATATCATCGGCGACTATGGTCTGCTTAACGGTCGTATCACGCTGTCGGACATTCCGGTCGGCTTCGGCAACTGGCAACTTGCCGTCTTCGGTCGCAACCTGACCGACAAGGTCTACTACGCCGACCACTTCAACGCCGGTGTTCCGAGCGCCTTCTTCGGCCAGCCGCGCACGTACGGCGTGGAGCTGTCCTTCAAATACTGACAGGGAAAGGGCCGCGATCATCCTCCTGATGGTCGCGGCCCTTTCGTGGCTGTGCTCCGTTAGGGGAACTGGCTGCAGGCGGGGCCATCACGATCCCGCCTTTCGTGCGAAGCCTTGTTTGGATCAGGCAGCCTTGGCGGTAATCGGAGCGAGGCGACCGAGGCTGCCATTGGCCCAGCCCAATATCTCTTGACCCCCGTTCGAACGCAGGTCGTAGACCTTGCCGACAAGCACGTCATGCGTGCCGAAAGGCAGGCATTCCCCTATCTCGCAGAACAGGTTGGCCGGCGCACTATCGATATACCAGACTTTGCCGGAGCGCTGCCATTCGGGGCCGACAAATCGCCGGTCGCGGCCATGGTAGCTGGCAAAGGGCTCCAGTGCGGCGTGGTGCTCGCTTGCCAGCAGGTTCACACAGAAACGGCCGGCACGGATCATCGCGTCATGAGCGGAGCCCGAGCGGTTGATGGCTATCGCCATCGCGCAAGGTTCGAGCGAAACCGGCATCATGGCCGACATCGCAAGGCCCACGGGTTCCTCGGTCTGGGGATCGTAACTGGTCACGATGCCGACCGGTGCGGGAAGGTGCCTGAGGACCCGCTTCATCTGGTCTGCAAAGGCGGAGTTTTCTGTTTGCTGCATGACCGTGCCTCCTTTGGTACGCAAAATCGGCAATCAAATGCGATTAAGGCAATTCTTGCACTGTATCATAGAGCATATCTAACGCAAATCGTCAATTGCGGGCGCGCAAGGTCGCGGGCCGGTTATCCCGCCAGTCAGGTGGAAAGGATCAGTCGGATTCGCCGGGCTTGGTGATCTTCGCCATTCGGGCGTTGTACTTGATCGTCTTGACCGCAATCGAAGTCTCGACGTGATGCACGCCTTCGATCGTGAGAATGCGGTCGGAGGCGGTCTCGACCAGCGTGTCAAGTTCCTCGAACAGGCCGAAGGCGGTAATGTTGAACTGACCCATGGTCAGCAGGACGGCATTGATCAGCGGAACCTGGGCGATGGCGTCGGCCACTTCGCGGACCCGGTCCACTTCCGCCTGGACGTTGATGAAGGCCAGGCGTGTCTTGCTGGCAATCTCGTATCCCGTGATGGCGGTGAAGGCGAGCAGTCCGTCCTGCTGCAGCCTTTTTATGCGACCGCGTACGGTGCCTTCGGTCACGCCAAGGTCGGTCGCGATCCGCCGGTTGGACACGCGCGCATCGCGGGCCAGAAGGCGGATCAGATCCTGGTCCAGTTCGTCGAGGACGATATCGCTCATGTTACTGGCCCTCTTCGATCGGGGCGACGTCGAACTGGTATTTCACCACGTCGACGACAACGGCCGGGGTCATCGAGCGGATGCCCCGAACTTTCGAGAGCGTATCGAACAGGAACGCATTGAGTTCGGAAAATTCCTTGAGTGCAACCAGCACGTCGATGTCGTAGCGGCCAGTGACGAGATGGACGGCGAAAATCTCCGGCAGCTCGGCAAGTTCATGGGCGACGTCAGACGCACGGCGGCCATCGATTTCGATGGCAATCTTCATCAGCACGTTGAAGCCATGCGCCGAAAAGTCCGAGACGCCGACGACGCGCAACTGGTTGGCGTCTTCCATGCGCTTGATGCGCGTGGAAACCGTTGTGGCCGTAAGACCCAGCGTTTCAGCGATCTGCTGGTTGTTGGCACGTCCATTGAGACGCAGTTGCTCGACGATCGCGTGATCGGTAGCATCGAAACTGAACGACTGGCTCATATCCCCCGGGCGTACCTGATTTGCCTTACGCGCCGATGATTTGCGCGTCGCTGCCCCCTTCGTCAACCGTGGCACCGGCTTTTTCAGACTTTCCCGGTACGCGATGGGGCCAGGGCAGGGCCTCGTGCGGGGGCGATGCGATCATCCATGGGTCAGTTCTCCCTGTTTTGCGCGGGCCGGTTCCAAGCCGCAGACTTGGGCCACGGCATCGGCGGCGCCGCGCATGGCGCCTTCGATGTAGCTGACGCCGGTGGCATCGCCGAAGACATGCACTTTCATGCCGGCGGCCTCGATCGCTTCCGCCAGCGAGGTATCGCCATGTGCGCCGCGCGCGACGATCACGTGCCCTGCGCGCACGGATCGGTTCTCGCCGGACGCATCTGTGAAGGTCACGTGATTCTTGGTGATGGCGATGTCGGATGCGCCGGCATGAAGCCCAACGCCATGTTCGGCAAGCTCGGCCAGGATGCGCATGCGGCGCACCAGCATCAGGCCCTTGCCCATGCGCGGGGTCTCGTCGATGACGTGAACCTTGCGACCGCGCTCGACGAGGAATTCAGCCAGTTCCAGCCCGACCAGCTCGCCGCCGATGATGGCGATCTCATCGGCCAGCGGCATCCAGGTCCGTGTGGCCTTGCGGACCAGCGACAGGTTCGCGCTCGCGCCGGTCGCTGCGCCGATCTTCGTTGCCATGCGCGAAAACAGCGAAGTCTTGCGCTTGAGTTCGCTGGTCGTCTCGCCCAGCATCATGTTGCGCATGTCGTCGCCCGAATAGACATGCTCCAGGTCGCTGCCCGGCAGGGGCGGCATATCGCGCACGGCGCCGGTCGCGACGAGCACCGTCTCGACGCCAAGGCCGGCCAGAAGCTCGGGGGTCGCCTCGGTGGAGAGGCGGACGTCGATACCGGCTTCGGCGACCTGACGGCGCAGCCAGTTGAGGATGCGCTCGTTGGGTTCATAGGCGAGCGAGGCGAAGCGCAGCGTTCCGCCAAGCCGATCCGATTTCTCGATCAGCGTTACCTTGCGCCCGCGCGCTGCCAGCCTGCGGGCTGCTTCCATGCCGCCCGGTCCGCCGCCGACGACGGCGATGCGTTCGGCTTGCGGGACTTGCGGAGCTGCGCCAGCGGATTTGCGGCATCGCGATTCAAAGCCGAGGTCGGGGTTCACCGCGCATCGCACCTCCTCGCCCATGTAGATCGCCGAGATGCAGGTGTAGCAGTAGATGCAGGGACGCACTTCGTCGGGAGCGCCCCGTGTCAGCTTGGCGGGCAGGTGTGGATCGGCCAGCAGCTTGCGGCCCATCGCAATGAAATCGAGCTCGCTCTTGCCGATGGCCCTGTCCGCGACTTCGGGTTCGACCCGGCCCGAGCCGATCACCGGAATCGATACGGCAGAGCGGATCTGCGCCGTCGCCTCCAGGTTCCATGCCTCTATCTGCGGGGTATGCGATTGCGAATGAAGTTTGCCGTTGCCCGTCTCATGGTAGGCGGTGACGGTGATCGCGTCGGCGCCGGCCCGTTCGACCAGTCTGGCAAGGTCCTTCGCAAGATCGATGGTGATGGCACCTTCCTTGCCGACCTCGCGGGAGTCGATCTTCATCCAGACGGGGAAGTCGGGGCCCACTTCGGCACGAACGGCGCGGATCACCTCGAGCGCCAAGCGCGCGCGGTTTTCGAGAGGACCGCCATACTCGTCTGTGCGCTTGTTCGAATAGGGCGAGATGAACGAAGACAGGAGGTAGCCGTGGCCACCGTGGATTTCGATGCCGTCGAATCCTGCCTGCCTGGCGCGGCGCGCTGCCTCGGCGAACTGCCGAACGACCAGGTCGATGTCGGATTTCTCAAGCACCTTGATCTGCGGGACCGGCAGGCCCTGCATGCCGGCCAGTTCCTCCATCAGGAAGTAGTCGGTGAAATTGCCTTTGGGATTGGGCGGAAATCCCGGTGCCCAGAGCGGTTCGCCATAAGCGAAAGCGGAATGGGCGGCGACGAGGCCGCCATGGTGGAGCTGCGCGGCGATCTTGGCCCCGTGCGTGTGCACGCGGCGGGTCAGCTCTTGCAGCCCGGGCAGGAAGCGGTCGTCGGATATGGCGGTCTGGTTGATCGACACTGCGCCGACCGGCCATGCCACCCCGGTAACGCCTGAAATGATCAGTCCGGCGCCACCGCGCGCCTGTTCCTCGTGGTAGGCGATCAGGCGCTCGCCAACCGTTCCGTCCGGTTCCGACAGGCTAACGCCCATCGCCGTAACTGCGATCCGGTTGCGCAATGTCATCGAACCGATGCGGCCCTCCGACAGGAGATAAGGAAACTGGTTTGACGCCACGATACTTTTGCTCCGCCCTCTGGGCCTCTCCATACTGCGTCCGTTGCCGCAGCCTGCGTGAGATCGGTTCTAGCCGGAAATCAAATAAACGCAATAAACAAGCTTTATAGTAACGCAAAATGTGCATTATTGGCGTCAGAATACCTGAAAACGCGTACATCTGGGCGTGATGTCATCCGCCTTGAGTGTCAGGCGTGGAGAGAATCCGTGCCTGCGAGGCCGGTGGGCAAAGTCGTAACGCCTGTCGGCGTCGGGTCAGGCATCTGGGCGCACACGATCAGCGTAAACTTGCGCGGGCATCTGCTGTACACCCGGGCAGCCGTGCCCGCCTTGCCCGGGGGCGGGGGAGGTTCGCGTGTCAGTACGTCTCCCGATGCCAGCCGGAGCGGCCATACTGCGCCATTTCCAAAAGTGGACTGAATGCCCCGGTGCGCCCTGTCGCCATTCGCTGGCTCAATGGTCAGATGCCCCACGTGAATGGCGGCGCGCTCTATCGCTAGCCCGTCAGGTGGGCGATGAGCGAGACGAGCTGGGCCTGACGATGAACGCCGGTCTTTGCGAAGACGCTACGCAACTGCACTTTCGCGGTATTGTGGGCAATCCCGATCAGTCTGGCCGCGTTGACGAGTGTCTCGCCGCCGGCCAGCACGGCGGCAAGGCGCGCTTCTGCCGGGGTAAGGCCGAAGAGGTCGCGCAGGACTTGCGGCGATGGCGGGCCGTCCTGCCCGGGGCGGGAAAGCAGCAAGGCGAGCGCGCCGCTTCCCGCGCCGACGGCAGGAACGTCGATCGGCCTTGCGGTTGCCACCAGATCGCCGTTTGCCGGCCGCTCGATCCGGAAGCGGATTGGGCCGTCGGCATAACTTTCGGCCAGCATGGCATCGATGCGTCGCGCATCAGCCTGCAGGTCGAAGGTGAGCCGTTCGCCGGAAAGGCGCAAGCCTTCGCCTTCTATCAGGAGTTTTTCGGCAAGGGCGTTCTGGCTGACGACCCGGCGTTCACGGTCGAGAACGATCAACGCGAGGCCCAATCCCTGCGTCGCGGAATGGAAGGCACCATGCTGGGCGCCGGCGAACTGCAGCTTTTCGAACAGGCCTGCGGCGATACGCAAATGGGGAACGATCGCCTGCAGGCGTTTGCGTTCTTCGGGCCGGAACTCGGCTTCGTCCTCCTGTCGGGTTACCCGGAATCGCGCTTCGAATCCGCGCGGGAAGCGCAGATCGACACCGATTACCTGCTCACTGTGCGCCTCGCGCATGTAGTCGCTGAAGACTGCGTAGGTTTCTTCGGGAAGACCGGCAAGAAATCCGCGATAGGTGAGCACTTCGCCTTCGGGCAGTCCGCGAAAGGGATCGTGGGCGAAGTAGGTCCGGATATAGTCCTCGCTGCGCTGGGGATCGGCGCCGGGCGTCACGAAAGTGCCTGGCATATCGTTGTCGGGCGTCGTGATGATGAGCGTTGCGAAGGCCGCATCCATCCAGTCGGCCAGCGCCTGGAGGAAGGCCTGCCAGGGGCGCTCGCCATCGATCCCGCCGTAAAGCGTGGCCAGCAGGGCCGACAGGGCAGCGGTATCGTCCTTCATGAGGTTTCGATACCGCGAGCGGGTCGGCCGAGCCAGCCCCGGTCCGCCCCGCCGCGACGATTTCCCCGCGATCAGCCCACTTCGGCCAGTTCTTGCGCCTTGCGCGCTTCCTGCGCCCGGAAATGCGGGATGACCTTGTCCCCGATATTGGTAATCGTCTTCATGATCGCCTCATGCGGGATGCCGCCCATCTGGAAGATAAAGAGGATTTCGTCGGCCCCGGCATCGATCAGGCGCTGGACGTAGCGAATGCAATCGTCCGGCGTTCCATAGGCGTCCTGCGCTACGGTGTAGTTCGAGAGATGCTCGTCACCGACGGGAATGGCTTCTTCGGACAGGTAGGCGACCGTCTGCTGCTTTTCCTGCTCGAGAATCGCTGCCTGCTCGTCGCCGCTGAGTTCCTCGTCGACAGTCGGTTTGGGGCCGCCCTGATACCAGTAAGCGATCGATTCGGCGAAGAAGCGCTGGCCTCGCAGGCCGATCCGGCGGGCCTCCTCGCGGTCGTCGAGCACGGTTGCGGCGCAAAGCGCGGCAAGATGTTCGGTGGGGCGGAACCCGACCTGGTCCTCGGCCTTGCGGTTGCGGAATGCCTCGCGGTAGATCGCGTTCTTCTTGGCGATTTCCTCCGGGCCGGAGAAGCCGAGGACGAGAGCGCCGATACCGCGGGCTCCGGCCGCGATCAGCGTGTTTTCGCGCGTGCAGGCCATGTACATCGGCGGGTGGGGATCCTGATAGGGCTTCGGATGGATCGGCCGCTTGGGGATCTGGATGTACTGGCCATCGTGCTCGATCTCATCCTGCACCATGATCCTGGGGATGAGGTACATCGATTCATCGATCATCGGCTGCAATTCGCCCAGGTCATATCCGAAGGTGCCCGCTTCCTGCTGGGTTCCGCCCTTGCCAACGCCAAAATGCAGCCTTCCCTGAGACAGAATGTCTAGCGTCGCGATGCGCTCTGCCACCTTGACCGGGTGGTTCATGGCCGGGGGCAGGCAGACCACACCGTGCCCGATGTGGATGCGGCTCGTCGCGCCAGCGATGAAGGCGAGAACGGTTTCCGGCGCCGACATATGGGCGTACTGGGTCAGGGCAGTGTGTTCGACGCACCAGATGCAGTCGAAGTCCTTCTCTTCGGCGAGCTTGGCCTGTTCCACGATCTGGAGGAACACGGCCTGCTCGTTTTCGCGGCTGGTATCCACCATCTGTGCTTCGTAAATGATTGAGAATTTCATGTTCTGCAGCTCTCCCCGGCCGATGACACGGCGCGATTCCTTCTCTGATTCTTGCACGCTAACGGAGGGCGGGGCGGCTTTCATAACCCGATCGGGCTATCCGGCGCCCGAATGATCATATCGAGCTTACGGAACGCAATGGAAATTCAATTTAGCCATTATCTGTTGTAATGCGTAATATGGTTGTTATTTGTCAGCGCAAATATCAATAAGCTGATTGAAATGAATTTTGGAGAGACCCGATGAACGATGTCGTTGCCGATCTGGCCGCGCGCCTCGCTGCTCTGGAGGACAAGGAGGCGATCCGCCTGCTCAAGTCCCGTTACCTGCGGGCCTGCGATCTCAAGGACGTCGAGACTGTACGAGACTGCTTCGATCCCGACGAAGTCGTGATCGCATATCAGGGCTTTCCCGTTTTTCACCGGCGCGACGATTTCGTCGAGATTTTCCGGCAGATGGGATGCCAGCCGGGCGTGCACGATATCCATCATGCCACGAACTGGGAGATCGAAATTACTGGCCCCGATAAAGCCAGGGGCCTTTGGTCGCTGAACTTTCGCACGATCCTCGTTGGACTGCGACAGATCACACGGCTCGCCGTCGAGTACGAGGATGTCTACAGGCGCAAGGGCGGGCGCTGGTACATCGCCGAAACGGTCAGCAGGGTTACATCCGTCATTACCGAGGAAGTCGACGAAGCCGGTGCGATCAAGGTCGTCAGCTACGGCGAAATGCCTCAGGCCCCGGTCGAGCCCGCCTGACCGGCAGGCGGAGCCCGGAACGCCGGCTTCGGCATCAATCGGTCAGGGCAGGGTAATCGATGTAGCCGCGCTCTTCGCCGGTATAGAGGCGGGCGTAATCCGGCTTGGCGAGCGGCGCGTTCGTGCGCAGCCGTTCGACGAAATCGGGATTCGCGATGAAGGGGCGACCGAAGGAGATCGCCTCGGCCCGGCCGCTTTCCAGTAGTTCGCAGCCAGTGTCCAGCGTCAGCATGTTGTTGGCGATGACGGGGCCTGAGAAGTGCCCGCGCACGAAGGACAATGTGTCGAGCGTTTCCAGTTTCATGTCGACGACATGCAGGTAGGCGCAATGCAGCGGATCGATGGCATCGAGGAACGGGGCGAACGTGGCTGCCGGATCGGGATCGGTCATGCCGTTGTACGCATTGCCGGGCGAAATGCGCACGCCGACGCGGTCGGCCCCGATGGCAGCGGCGAGTGCCTCGACCACCATGGTCGGAAAGCGTGCGCGCCGCAGGGCATCGCCGCCATAGGCATCGTCGCGCCGGTTGCTGTTCGCATTGAGGAACTGGTTGATGAGGTATCCGCTCGAGCAGTGCAGTTCCACCCCATCGATGCCTGCCTCGCGCGCATTGCGCGCGGCCTGGGCGAACTGGGCGGCAACGCCGGGCAACTCTTCGGCATCCAGCGCGCGGGGCATGGCGCATTCGACTGGCACACCGTCCGGCCCGGGCACCCTGTCGGGACAGGGCAGGGCGCTGGGGGCGACGATTTCGGCCTCGAAACCGCGGTTTTCAGGCACGACGACGCGGCCCACGTGCATGAGTTGCATGACGATGCGACCGCCCTCGGCATGGACGGCATCGGCCACCTTGCGCCACCCGTCGATCTGGGCATCGGAATGGATGCCGGGCGTGCGCCAGTATCCCTTGCCTTCCGGGCAGGGCTGGGTGCCTTCGGTGACGATCAGGCCTGCGCCGGCTCGCTGCCGGTAGTACTCGATCATTATCGGCCCGGGCGCATCGCCGGAACCGGCGCGGTCGCGGGTCATCGGAGACATGACGACGCGATTGGACAAGTCCAGGCTCCCTAGCGTTATAGGGGAAAAGATGGACCTCATAATCCGCATTCTCCATATCAAATACGTAATTGACGTTGATTTGCGTTACAGGTTAGACGAAGAAATGCGATATGCAAGAGGAGTGAGAGGATGATCGACTACGGCCTGGAGGGCAGGGTTGCCCTTGTGACCGGCGCGAGCGGTGGAATCGGCCGCGCAGCGGCACTGGCGTTCGCCCGTTCGGGAGCGAAAGTGCTGGTCTGCGACGTCAAGGACGAGGAAGGTCGCGAGACCGTCTCGATGATCGAGGCGGCAGGCGGCACGGCGATCTGGCAGCGTTGCGACGTCAGCAGCTCGTCCGAAATCAAGGCGATGGTGGGCCGGGCGGTCGATGCCTGGGGCCGTCTCGACTGTGCGTTCAACAATGCCGGCGTCAATCTCCTCGGTCGCGACGAGTTCGCGGACGAGAACTGGGACGTCGCGATCTCGATCAACCTGACGGGCGTCATGCGCTGCATTCGCGAGGAGGCCGAGGTGATGCTGCGCAATGGCGGGGGGGCGATCGTCAACACCTCGTCGATCAACGGCCTGGTCGGCAATCCCAATCAGCCCGGCTACGTCGCATCCAAGCACGGAGTCGTGGGACTGACGCGCCAGGCGGCGCTGAAGTGGGCTAAGGAGGGCATTCGCGTCAACGCGGTCTGTCCCGGCGTGATCGAAACGCCGATGACCGCTCCGATCGTATCCGATCCGCAGCTTCGTTCGCTGGTGGACTCGATGACGCCCATGGGCCGCTTCGGCAAGCCTGAGGAGATTGCCGAAGCGGTGGTTTGGCTCTGTTCGGATGCGGCCAGCTTCGTGACCGGCCATCCGATGGTGATCGATGGCGGTGCGATCGCATTCTGATCGCGTTCGGGAGGAAAAGACGCAGGGCGCCGGCCGTCAGGCCAGCGCCTCACGCAGCCGGGCACTGGCGCGGTCCAGATAGGGCAACGCATCGGGTACGGCCGAGAACATGGAGGCAAAGCCGTGGATCATGCCCGGCGCGATCTCGGCTTCCGTCGGCACCCCGGCCCCGGCAAGCCGCGCAGCATAGGCCATGCCTTCGTCGCGAAGCGGATCGAACTCCGCGGTGATCACTGTCGCCGGGGGCAGGCCAGCCAGATCCTCCGTCCGGTGGACGGTCGCCAGCGGGACATGTCCGGAGTTCCTCGGCCCCACGTAGTGATCCCAGAACCATTGCATCATCGCCGTCGACAGGAAGCCGCCGTTTTGGCCGTGCTCTGCATAGGACGATAGCGTGAAGTCATTGTCGGTGACCGGGTAGATCAGCAGTTGGTGCCGCAGGGGCGGGCCGCTCTCGTCGCGAGCGCGGATGGCAACGGCTGCGGCAAGGTTTCCCCCTGCGCTGTCTCCGGCGACCGCCAGCCTGGTGGTGTCGACGCCCAGAGCCTTCCCGTTCGCGGCGGCCCATGCGAGTGCATCGTAGCAATCGTCGAGGCCGGCCGGGAAGGGATGCTCCGGGGCAAGCCGATAGCCGACCGAAAGAACGGCCGATCCGCTCTCACGCGCAAGCTGGCGGCATAGCGCGTCGTGGGTGTCGAGGGTGCCGACAACCCATCCGCCGCCATGGTAGAACAAGGTCAATGCCACGTCGGCAGCCGTTCCCTCGGGTACATAGAGGCGCGCCGGGACCCTTCGTCCCTCCAACGCGAGATCGATGTCCTCGACCCGGGCAAGGGTCAGGCCCTCGGCATCGAACATCGGGTTGTCGTTGAGGGCGCGGACCTGCTCGGGAGTCGCTTCCGGGAAGGAGGGCATCTCCATTTCGGCCATGGCGCCGAGCAGGGCTTCGATCTGGGGATTGAGGGGCATGGTCCTGATTGTTCCTTCGGTCAGGCCGGTCAGGCGGATTGCACGGCGAACTGCGCGACGATGTCCCGCACCGCCGCAGCGATGTCATTGCGGGTATAGCCCAGGAGCGCGACTTCGTCCGCATCGGGCTCATAGGCAATCGTGTTCCCGCGTCCCTGCGGGATTGCCACGTCGGGCAGCAGCGGCAGTTCGGCATCACGCTCCTCCATCACCACCGTGCTGCCCACGGCATCGAAGAAGAGCTGGAAGTATTCGCGGAAGGTGAGGTTTTCGTCACCTACGAGATAGGCTTTGCCCGGCTCACCGCGTTCGAGTGCACCGGCGATGGCTTCGGAAAGCGAGCGGAACGACATGAAGTTGGTGCCGCCCGGCGGTGCGAAGTGCTCGATCGGGATCTGGCCCAGCGCCCACTGCACATAAGGTTCGAAGATCGCGCTGGGCAGGCCCGGCACGGTTCCGACCATGAATGGTGCATTGACGCTGATTACGTCGAATCCGGCGCAGCCCTGTGCTCGCGCGCCTTCGCAGGCGGCCTTGCGCGACTGGATATAGACATTGCCCGCCACCAGCTCCGGACTTGCCTGCGGATAGAAGCTGCCAAGCTGGATAGCGCGGGTGACACCTGCTTCGCGCGCGGCGGCGAAGAAAGCGGGGATGGACTCGGCATTGGCGTGCATGAAGTGGGCGGCAATGTCGCTTCCTTGCGGGATGTGGCGCGGGTCGTTGCCGGCTGCGAAGACGACCCAGTCGAAGCCACGCAGACGTTCGGGCGTGAAGTCGCCTGCAACATAGTCACCCTTGAGGAACGGCATGTCGGCCATGGACGTGCCGATCGAAGGCGTATTGCGCCCGGCCACGGTTACCTGATGGCCGAGGCCCGCGAGGTGGATGGCGGCATGGCCGCCAAGGGCGCCGGTGCCGCCGACGACGAGGACTTTCTTGCTCATGATATGTTGGCTCCAATGGAGGGTCGGACCGCGATCCCTGTATCGGGACTGCGATGAAGCAGGTTGCTGCCATCGACGGTCGCGATGGCAATGTTGAGGTGCTGCGCGATGTTCCAGGTCATGCAGGAAGCCCGCGCAATGGCGCCGGTTATGGGTGCAGTCTGTTCTGCCGGCGCGCCGTTCACGCCTGTTGCACCTTGACCGGGCGGGTCTCTTCCCAATCGATTACGAGGCGCCGGTGAGCGATGCGCCACAGCCCTTCTTCGTGCCGCCATCGGTCGATGTAGCGGATCGACCAGGACAGGATCACGTCGCCGTCCTGCAGCAGGTGGTCTGCGGTCGCGTAAGTTTCGCTGCGTGCTTCATGCCCTTCGAACTCGGCATGGACCTGATGGACGGTATGGCGGGTCGTGCGAAACATGCGCGAGAGCAGGTCGAGCGATCCGAGGTTCGTATCGAGTCCTTCCGAGCGAAAACCGGGCCCTTCAATGACGCAGTCTTGTGTCAGCACGGCTCGCCACAGGTTCTTGTCCCGCCGGTCGGCGCCAAGGGCATAGGTTTCGCAGGCGTGCCGCAGCGCAGCCACTTCGGCGATCTCGATTGCCGTCATGAAGGGATCCTTATGCCGTTGCCCGAGACGATGGGAACAACGGTCCATTCACCGTCCTGCGTGCGCGTCCATCCCGATGCGGCCAGCGCGCCACCGTCGACATGGATGGCGGTGCCCGTAACCCAGCTGGCAAGCGGACTGGCGAGGTAGAGCGCAGCCCCGGCGCAGTCTTGCGGGCGGCCGAGCCGGCCAAGCGGTATCCATTTGTCCTCATGCACGCGATTTTCCGCAGGGATCATGTAGTCCAGCGGAACCTGTCGGGTGTCGGTCGTTTCCGGCGCTATGTCGTTGACCCGGATGCCTTCGGGACCGAGCTCAAGGGCAAGGCTCTTGGTAAACCCGGCGATGCCTGCCTTGGCGGCGGCATAGACCGAGCAGCCCGGAATGCCGCGATAGGCTTCAATCGAGGTGACGTTGATGATTGCACTGCCCGGCGCCGATCTGCGTAACAGCGGCAGCATGGCAGACGTCATCCGCAGCAGTTGGCCGAGATTGACGTCGAGTACTTCGCCCGCTTCTGCGGCCGACAGCATGGCAAAGGGGCGAGGATGCACGAAGTGGCCGACGTTGTTGACGAGGACATCGAGCTTGCCGCTGACCTGGGCAACCCGTTCGGCTGCCATCGCCGGAAAATCCGGTGCGCAGACATCGCCCTTCAGAACATGCATTCCCGCCGTTTCGAGGTCGGCGCAGAGATCCCCGTCGATTTCGGCTGCAAAGACCTGGGCGCCGCAGGCGTCGAAGGCGTCGGCAATGGCTCTGCCGATTCCCGATCCGGCGCCGGTTACAAGGACGCTCTTTTCGCTGAAATCGAAGGCAATGCCGCGCGTGATGGGGGGATCGGATGGCACGATTTCTCCTCTTCCATTTTCTTCTTTGTTACGAATAGTGATGATTGATCGATATGAAGTCAATCAAATGCGCAAAAATATATTGCCGTTGTGACGACTTCACGCATAAAGGGTGAAAAAGGGAGAATCCAATGAACAGGCTTGAAGGAAAGGTCGCGCTCGTGACCGGCGGATCGCGCGGCATCGGCGAGGGAATCGTTCGCCGCTTCGTCGAGGAAGGCGCGCGGGTGATGCTCACCGATGTACTTGTCGACGAAGGCGCGGCCCTGGCTTCGCAGTTGGGCGATGCCGCCCGCTTCCTGCGGCATGACGTTACCTCGCGCACGGATTGGAACGATGTGATCGCCGGAACCGAAGAGGCCTTTGGCCGCATCGACGTGCTGGTCAACAATGCCGGCGTGATCGTCTTCAAGGCCTTCGAGGATCTGAGTGAGGCCGAGATCGACAGGCTGATCGACATCAACCTGAAGGGTGTCATCAATGGCTGCCAGGCCGTGGTGCCCGCGCTTGAGCGCGCCGGTGGCGGCGCGATCGTCAACATGAGCAGCGCCGACGGCATTTCGGGGGCGAACGGGGTTACCGTCTATTGCGCGACCAAGTTCGCCGTGCGCGGCTTGACGAAGGCGCTCGCGATGGAGCTGGGGCCGCGCAAGATCCGGGTCAATTCGATCCACCCCGGCGGCATCTATACACCGCTCGCCAATCCGATGAATGCACCGAAGGCGGAATACGACAAGGGGTTCTGGATCTACCCGGCGCAATGTGCCGGGGAGCCCAGCGATATCGGAGCCGCAGCGGCCTATCTAGCGTCCGAAGATGCACGCTATTGCATGGGGACCGAGCTGTCGGTCGACGGGGGCCTCAATGCGGGCCATTACTACATGGGAATGCCCGGATCGCCCACACCTCCGCAGGGATGATGTCCTGAAGCGAAGCGGGGGGCGGGAGCCGGCCCGACCGGCCATTCTCCCGGACCCCGCTTTCACGCCTCGGGCGTTCAGTAGATCGCCGCCGGGTTCTTCTCCCTCGGGCACCCAAGGGTATCGCGGAACGAGACGCGCTCGTTGCCCCGGTCGGTGATGCCCAGTTCCTTGGCGATTTCGGCGACGATCAGGGTCCGGCCCGAGAGATCGTCGCGGTTTGCCGCGCGGTCGATTGCATCGAGGACATGAGCGGAAAACTCAGGGTTCTCGGCCATGGCGATGAGCTGCTCGTACTGCTCGGGATGGGTCTTGGCCGAGATCTGCGCGCGCTCGGTCATCTGCATGCCAAGCCACAGCGATACCGCGATCACGCCCGATCCGCGCAAGTCATGTTCCATGTCGTGGGCAAGCTTGTCCAGACCGGCCTTCTGCGCCCCATAGGCTGGGCCGTGCATGTAGCATGTGGCACCGAATGAGCTGGTCATGGCGATGCAGCCCGATCCTTGCGGTACCATCATGCGCGCGGCGTGCCAGCTTGCGACGTAGGCGCTGCGCAGCCCGACATCGAGGATCTTCTGGGCGTCGAGTTCCTTTTCCCAGAAGGGCATCTTCTCGATCAGCTGGTGGTGCATGTAGGCGGCATTGTTGACCAGCACGTCGAGCGTGCCGGCATTCTCATCGGCGATCTGTTCGAACAACCGGGCGACCTGCGCATCGTCGGCATGGTCGCAGACGACAGGCACGCCTTCTCCGCCCAGTTCGTCGATCCTGGCCGCCGTTTCGGACACGGTTCCGGGCAGGACGCTGCCGTCCCAGCCCTTGGCATTGCCCGGCGTCACCGTACGGCCGGTGACATAGACCCTGTAACCCAATTCACCCAGGCCGCGGGCAATACCCGCCCCTGCACCCCGGCTGGCGCCGGTAACCAGTGCAATCCTGCGATCTGCCATCAGGCAACTCCCTTTCTTCTCATGTCATTGGCAGCGCCGGTGGCGAATGCCGAGCGCTGGCGAAATTCCCGGGGCGAAAGGCCGGTAGCCCGCCTGAATGCCCGCGAGAAACTGTTGGCGTGGTCGAAGCCACATTGCCTGGCCACTTGCTTTACCGGCAGTTCCGGCTCGGCGAGCAGATGCTTGGCCTGTTCGACCCGACAGGCATCGATATAGGCCGAAACGGACTTGCCGGTGAGGGCGAGGAACTGGCGATGCAGATGGCGCGGGCTGATGCCGCACAAGTCGGCCAGCTCCCCCACCGCGGGCAGCGTCCTGCCATTCTCGATGCGCTCGCGGATACGGCGAAATTGCCATGCGGCCAGGCGGTTGCACGCCTCGGCTTCAGCGCCGCGGTCGAACATGCGCCGCACTTCGATGCTGACGAGTGCGAAGAGCGACTGCAGGGCTGCCGCAGATCGGTCGATCGGGTTGGTCAGTTCGCGGTGCGCCAGCCTCAGCAGGCCGCGCAGGGCCTCGCTGCGGATGTTGAGCAGGCCCTGCAGAAAGCCCAACGACAGCACTCCGTCGCCCATGATCGCACCTGTCTCCGTCTGGTCGAAGACGAAACGCACGACACGGATCAGGCGTCCGTCGCAGCGGCCGGCGATCTTCACGCCGGGGCAACGCACGACAAGGGTGCCCATGAAGCAGTGCTTGTCCGGTGCGATGTCCGGAAACCATGCCGATGCATCGGTCGCAAAGGGCGGGAGGGACATTTCCACCCTGAGGCTGCGTTCGCTGCGCTCGAATTCGACGAAGTCCGGCCATTGCCATTCGACAAGCTCGACACGCCCGCCGTCAAGCGCGCACGATTCGATAACCCGGGTCGAAAACTCCATGAACGCCTCCGCTGGTTCTCAATCCCGTTCGCCGAAATCGAACTGGCTGGTGGGGATGACGTCGATCCGGGTGAAGTCGATGAAGGCTTCGCAGCTTGCTGTCATCGCCTGCGCATTGCGCTTGAACTTCGCTTCATCATCCCCCGCATCGAAGAAGACGCGGGGATCATTCATCGCCTCGCGCGGGAAGCACTCTTCGACAAAGGCGTCATAGGCTGGCGCGTCCTCGGTCAACGGGCGAACGATCAGGTTCTGAATGTATTCGAAGTTTGCCTGGGTCTCGATCGCGACGCGGGTGTGATGGCTGTGCCAGTGCGCAATCGCGGCGCTGCGGCCCATGTCGGGAAGGAAGGAGATGAAGCTGGCCTGGCTCCATCCACAGGTCCGTTCGCCCGGCTGCGAAATATGATCGGTGTTCGCGATGATCTCCGACTCACAGACCAGCCACAGTGCGAAGCGGGCACAATGCGCATTGAGCGCGGCGTCCACGGCTTGCCGGAACCGTGCATTGGACGAAGGCATCCAGAACTGGACGACGGCATCCTGCTGTGGCCGCTGCCAGCGCTGTACCAGCGGATCGGCCGGGGCGATTGTCTCGTCGCGGATGTTCAGACGGATCTTGCGTGCGCCTGCAGCCTCAAGCGCTGCGGGGAGGGTGGCGAGCAGCCTGTCCCCGAAGCTTGCGCGGCTCTCCTCTTCCGGCGACCAGAGAGCGCCAATGACCTTTTCCATTGCCCCTCTCCTCAGTCGAAATTCGCCTGTCCGCCATCGAGCGGCACCGTTGCCCCGGTAAGGTAGCCCATGTCCGGTCCGCACAGGGCGACGATGGCGCGGCCGATGTCCTCTTCCAGCCTGCCGATCCTGCCGAGGGGGATCGTCTTGAAGAACGCTTCTGCTTCTGTGGGATTGTTCTCGATCCAACCCTTGAGGCCGGGCGATTCCGCATGGGGCGCAATCGTGAGAACGCGAATTCCGGCACGGCCCCATTCCGATGCCGCCGCCCGCGTGAGTGCGCGCGTCGCCTGCTTTACCGCTCCGTAGGCCCCGTAGAAGGCCATGTCCCAACGGATGCCTGCAGACGATGCAAAGTTGAAGATCGTGCCTCCGCCGCGTGTGGCCATGATCGGCTTGACCAGCTTCATCAGTCTCAGGCTCGCCAGCGGACCGGACAGGAAGCCGTTCAGGAACGCCTCGTCGGTCACGTCCTCGAGCAGTCCGAGGGGGACTTCCTGGGCATTGTTGACGAGCACGTCGATACCGCCGAACGCCTGTGTCGCTGCATCGACCACTGCTTTCAGGTCATCGGCGTTCTTGACGTCGCAGACAAGCGGGATCGCCCGGCCGCCGCGTTGTTCGACAAGTCTTGCGGTCGCTTCCACCTTGGCGAGAGTGCGACCGGTGGCTACGATATTGGCGCCCGCCGATGCCATGGCCAATGCAATGCCCTGGCCTACGCCCTGACCCGCACCGGTGATCAGCGCAACTTTGCCGTTCAAGTCTGTCATGTCCTCTCCCGATGGCAGAATCACCATTGGCCTTGTTCGTAGAAAATTTCGATGTATGTTACGCATCAAATCGATCATGTGGCAACCATTGCCTTTATATGCGTCGAACAAATGCGGGAGAGCAAAGCAATCATGGAAAATTCAATGCGCCTCTCAGGTTGGAGCGCGGCATGAGCGTTGCAGTCGTTACCGGGGCCGCCGGCGGAATCGGTGCTGGCCTGGCGCGCGAAGCCGTGCGCCGCGGGATGAAAGTGGTCCTGGCAGATCGCGACGCTGCCATGCTCGATCAGGTTGCCGGACCCCTTGGCGAAGGCGCGCTGGCGGTAGCGACCGACGTTACCGATCCTGCTGCAGTGGAATCCCTGGCCGATGCCGCCTGGGACAGGTTCGGCAGTGTCGACCTGCTTTTCAATAACGCAGGCGTACTGGTGACCGGCACGACCTGGGAAATCCCCAAGGCGTCATGGGAGAAAGCCTGGGCAGTCAACGTGGAAGGTGTGCTCAATTGCCTGCGCACTTTCGTGCCCCGCATGCTGGCGGCGGGTACGCCCTCGCGCATCGTCAATACCGCCTCTGTAGGCGGCTTCCTGCCTTCGCCTATGATGTCTCCCTATTCTGCCACCAAGTTCGCGGTCGTTGCCCTGACGGAAAGCCTGCACGGCGAATTGCAGGCGATGGATGCGCCGATCGCTGTGTCGCTGTTGGCACCGGGGCCAGTGAAATCGGGCATATTCCGCGAGACGCCGCCCGAAAGCGCCAGGGGCTTTCACTCGACGATGACCGGAATGTTGGAAGAAAACGGACTGACCGGCGATGAATTCGCTCCGCTTGTGCTCGACGCGGTGGCGCGTGGGGAGTACTGGATAATTCCGCAGCCGATGACTTTCGACGACGGATTTGCGGCCCGCAATGCACAGATCACCGCGCGTCAGACCCCGCAGTTCCAGCTTCTCAGGGACGAATGATGCACGCGACTGTCAGCCAACAGGATTCCCAGGACATGGCCGCGCCTCACCTGTCGTGGGACAAGGAAGTCGACGTCCTTGTGGTCGGTTCCGGTGCGGGTGGAATGATGAGCGCGCTGGTCGCCGCCAGTAACCGCGCCGAAGCTTTGGTTATCGAGAAGGCGGCCCAATGGGGCGGTACTTCCGCGACCTCGGGCGGCGGTATCTGGATTCCGGGAAGCGATCAGGCGAAGGCGGCGGGTTTCGAGGACAACCTTGACGATGCCTTTACTTATGTGCGCGGCCTTTCGGCGGACAACGTGCCCGATGCCAATATCCGAGCTTATGTCGACAATGCTGCGGCAATGTTGCGCTGGCTGACCGCGAATACCGAGGTCGAGTACGTCGCCCAGCCTTATCCCGATTATCACGCTGAAAATCCCGGTGGTTCGGCGCAGGGCTTCCGCACGCACCTCCCGCTTGAATTCGACGGGAGAAAGCTGGGCAGGGATGTGAAGACCCAGCGCTTCCCTTCGCCGGCGGCAAGCCTGTTCGGCTACCTGCAATGGACGTTCGCCGAGACCTACCTGCTCCTGTATCGGACAAAGGGATGGGCCAGCGGCCTCGCCAAAAGTATGGCCCGATACTGGTTCGACTGGCCATTCCGGTTCACGAGCCGCAAGGATCGCCGCCTTACTCTCGGCAATGCCCTGACCGGTGCGCTGCGCGCGGCGCTCAATGACAAGGGCGTGCCGGTCTGGCTCGAAACGCCGATGCGGGAAGTCGTGCGGCGGGATGGCGCAGTCGTGGGCGTGGTGGTCGAAAGGAACGGCAAGCCCTATCGTATTCGCGCGCGCAAAGGCGTGGTCCTTGCCGCGGGCGGCTTCGACAAGAACCAGGACATGCGTGACGCGAACGCACCGCTCTATCCCGCGGCGCGGTATTCGGGCGGCGTTACCAGCAATACGGGCGATGCGATCCGGGCAGGTGCCGAGATCGGCGCGGGCACGATGAACCTGCAGTCGGCCTGGGCTGCCCCGGTGTTCTACGTTCCTGGTGAAGACCGTGGCCGCCTCTGCACGATCGAGCGCGCATTGCCCGGCTGCATCATGGTCAACCGGTCGGGCGAACGCTATCTCAACGAAGCGGCATCCTATCACATCGTTGGCCAGCAGATGGCAGCGCGCCAGCGCGATCACGGCGATGCTTCGCCGAGTTGGATGATCTTCGATTACCGCTATCGCCATCTTTATCCGATGGGGCCGGTACTGCCTCTCATGCCGGACTGGATGCACAAGGGCGCCGTCAGGTCTATCCTGAAGAAAGCATCGACGATAGAGGCGCTTGCTGGCAAGATGGGTGTCGATCCGGGCAAACTTTCGGCGACGGTCGCCCGTTTCAACGCAGACGCGGCAAAGGGCGTGGACAGTGCGTTCCATCGTGGCGAACCGGCCTACGACAGGATGTACGGCGATCCGCGCAATCAGCCCAATCCCTGCCTTCGTCCGCTGAGTGAGGCGCCGTTCTACGCGCTGCCGATCTATCCCGGCGATATCGGTACGAACGGCGGTCTGCAGACCAATGCCAAGGGGCAAGTCGTCGACCATGAAGGCACCGCCATTCCGGGACTTTACGCGGTGGGCAACAACGCGGCCTCGGCCATGGGCGAAAGTTACCCCGGGGCGGGCGTGACTCTCGGTCCGGCGCTGACTTTCGGCTATATCGCTGCGCGTGACATGACCGGCGCGAACGATTGACCGCGGCGCGCGCACCCTTTGAACGAAGCCGCGCCTAACCTTCGGCAAATTCGGTGGCTGAATCGATGACCCCGGAGGTGTCGAAGGGGCGCATGGCGCACATCATCGTGAACCAGCGGCGCGGGCGCAGGCTGTTTTCGCGGTCGCGGTCTCCGAGCGCCTGGGCCTCGCGGCGCAGGCGCTCGAACATTTCGGCCAACTGCCCGGCACCCGCGTCGGAGAGCTTGAGCAGTTCGGAAGTGTAGGTCGAATCCGGCGCACCGAAGTCCATCGTCATGAACTGGACCTTGAGATATTTCTCGAAGAGTTCGCGCATCGGCAGCTTGCGGAAGATCAGGTTGCGGTCGACCAGCGGGCGCACGCGATTACCGCGCAACCGGTCGATCAGGGCAAGCCGTTCGAGCTTGGCGAGAGCCGGATCCAGCAGCGATGGGGACAGTTCGAAATCTTCTGCCAGCTCCTGCGGACTGGCTCCGGCCAGGATCGTCATGAAAAGGAATGACAGAAATACATCCGCGGAAAGGGCGCGTTCCTGAGCGAGGGTGAGTTCACGCTTCATTCCAGAGCGCGCCTGTTCGGCTTCGCGGGCCAGCTCGGAGATCGACATGCCGCAAAGTTCCGCAAGCGTTTCCAGTCGCTTGAGTGTCAATCCCTTGCCCACCAGCCAGCGCTTGGCGGTTGCCTCTCCGATGCCAAGGGCCTCGGCAAGGCGGGGGGCTGTCCAGCCATCGTGGCGCAAGTGTCTGCGCAACACGCCGAGCATGGCTTCCGTTACTGAATCGTATCGCATGATGATACGAATAGGCGCAGAAATCGATCCGGCTGGCAAGGCGTTTCTTCGCGAGAATCAGCGGCTCACCTATGATCGTATTCGCGACAGATCCACTCGGCTCGAACACAGGCCGAATACACGAATCGTCGGGAAAAGAAACATTCGGGAGAGAGCGTCAATGGAAGACATGCTGATCAGGAATGGTACCGTGGTAGACGGCACGGGCGCACCGGCCTTCGCAGCTGATGTCCGCGTGTGCGATGGCAGGATTGCCGAAGTCGGACCGGACCTCGAAGCGCGGGGCGAGCGCGTCGTCGATGCTTCGGGGTGCTACGTGACGCCCGGTTTCATCGAAAGCCATACCCATTACGACGGCACCATGTGGTGGCAGCCCGATCTCGATCCCCTGCCGGGCTATGGCGCGACCACCATGATCCTTGGCAATTGCGGATTTTCAACCGCGCCGCTCCATCGTTACATGCCGGCACAGAAGGAAATGATCGGCATCTTCTCCTTCTTCGAGGACATTCCCGAAGGGCCATTCCTGCAGAAGCTGCCGTGGGACTGGAACACCTGGTCGGAGTATCGCGCTTCGGTCGAACGCAACGTGAAGGTCCCGCTCAATTACGCGGCCTATGTCGGTCATATCGCCATTCGCCTTGCCGCGATGGGTGTGGAGGCATGGGATCGCGAGGCCACACCCGAAGAGATCGCGCGCATGTGCGAACTGCTCGACGATGCGCTGGCGGCAGGGGCGCTTGGGATGTCGGACAACCTGCATGACCATGACGGGCAGGACCGTCCAGTCCCCACGCTCAAGGCCAATGATGCGGAGTTCGCGGCGTTATTCGATGTCATGGAGAGATACCCGAACTCCTGTTACCAGGTGATCGTCGATACTTTCATGCGCATGACCGGGCCGGCTGACCTGGAAAGGCTTGCCGGTCTGCTGGGAGGTCGCAAGATCCGGGTGCAGATCGCCGGGGCCGTGCCGACGCTGGAGTTCCAGAAGGGCATCCTGCCGGCCATGCAGGAATCCCTGCGCAAGATGCGCGAGGCGGACGTCGACGTATGGCCGGGCTTTGCCCATGTTTCGCCGACCAATGTCCTTTCGATCACCAAGTCCCTGATCTTCGCCCAATCGAATGATTTCGTCTGGCATGAGGTCGTGCTTGCGGATGACCACGCCGAGAAGGCCCGGCTGTTGGCCGATCCCGAATGGCGCGCCCGCGCGCGGGAAAGCTGGGATACGAAGGCCTGGGATCACTCGCCGCTCAAGAATCCCCAGGAACTGCATCTCATCGATAGCGAGAACGGTGCAGGGCCGCTCAACATGACCTTGAAGGAATATGCGGAATCGCTTGGGCTGCACCGGTCGGATGCCATGGCGGACTGGATTCTCAAGAACGGCACCCGTTCGACCGTGCATATGGCGCCATTCCCCAAGGACGAGGCCCTGACGATCGAGCTGATGCGCGATCCCAAGACAGTGGGCAACATTTCGGACGCCGGTGCGCACCTGCAGATGCTGTGCGGGGGCGGCGAAAATGCGCTGCTGCTGACCCAGTACGTGCGCGATGAAGGAAGTCTTTCGATCGAGGAGGCCGTGCATGTCATGACCGGCAAACTTGCGGGCCATTTCAATCTTGCCGATCGCGGCGTCATTGCGCCCGGCAAGCGAGCGGACGTCGCGGTCTTCAATCTTGATGAGATCGCGCGACAGGAAATGGAGAAGGCCAATGACGTGCCCGACGGTCGCGGCGGTACGACCTGGCGCTTCACCCGCAAGCCGATGCCGACGCGCCTGACCCTCGTGAACGGCGTTCCGACTTTCGAGAACGGCGCCTACACCGGGGCCAAGCCTGGCGAGTTCCTCTCTCCGGCGATCGCTCCCAGCGATGGTCTGGCCGTAGCCGCCGAGTGATTGTGTGATTCCATAAAGTCAATTTCAAACCGGTGGGCAGCGCTTCCTCAAGAGAGGCGCGCCTACTTATCCTGGAGAGGAATTCAACAATGACCGAAGCCAAGATCGGTGACGCGGATCGCGCCTATTTCAACGGCGCGATCCGACAGGTCGCTACGGAAAGCTCCGTGCTCGTCAGTTCGAGCCGCTACCTCAACCATGGGGGACTGCGCGAGTTGATCGCGCAGGAAATGCTGCGCCGCAACGGCGCGGATCTGCCCAATACCGCCTATATTCCGGAGGTGGCGCAGATCTTTCACGATCTTGAGGACATGCCCCGGATCATGGAACTTTTCGAAATGGAGAAAGCGCGCCTTCCCGAATTTCGCAAGTGGCTCGAGGGCCGCAGCCTGGCAGATTTCACCATCGCCGAGCTCGAAGGGTGTGCCTCGGGGACCTTGGGAGAGGCGATCCGCGAATTCATGGTGAATTCGGGCTATCAGCTCGACCTGTTCTTCCAGGAGGTCCAGGTGGTGAACGACTTCACCTACTACCTGCGCCAGACGGCGCTGACCCACGACATCGAACACATGGTGACCGGCTTTGGCCCCAACCACGGGGGTGAACTGGCGCTGCTGAGCGCTAACATGCATGCCAAGGCGCGCTATTTTCATCCCGAACTTGCGGCCTTTTTCTCCCGCATCGCCTTCTACCTGAAAGCCAAGACGGTGATGAAGGACGGCTTGCACTATCCCGAGGCGATGGTCGTTCATCTCGAGGCGGAATTCCGCGGTGCGCAGCAGGGCCGGAACTGGAAGTTCCCGCTGATGCTGGTCGATTGGCGCGCCTACACGGATTGGCCGATTTCCGCGATCCGCGAGGAGTTCGGGATCGCTCCGGCCGAGGAAGGGCTCTGGCTGGAAACGAACCGTCTGTGCAACGAGGATGACCCCAACTACGGCGTCCCTGTCATGGAAGCGGCCGAATAGCGAGATGCGCAGCGCGGCGTTGCAGCAGCGTCGCTTACGCTTGATCTTCACGATACGGAGCAGCCGCGAGCGATACGCCAATCGCTCGCGGTTCCGGCGCCGAGGCATGCGCCATCACGGGCACGCCTCGTAGCGGCCCGGTCGTTCCCGTCGCGCTGGTTCGCAACGAGGGGCGCGGGGCCGTGTGTTCGAACCGGATCCAAAGACGATCCGTAGGGGAGAGGGTCGATCTTCGATCATCCGATACAAAATCATCAAACTTGGGAGGTGCATGCATGAAGGGTTTTGACTTCGCGTATTTCGTGGGCTGTTCCGCAATCGCTGTTGCGGCCGCAGGCCTTGCCGCGCCAGCCGAGGCGCAGGCTATTCCCGGGGCAGAAGGCACGGAGCAGGTCGGCGACATTCCTGTCAGGGGTATCCGGGAGATTATCGTAACCGCCCAGAAGCGCTCTGAAAATCTCCAAAACGTACCCGTGGCGGTCACGGCGATCACCGCCGACCAGATCCGCAATTCCCGGATCGAGAATATCGCAGACCTGCGTTCTGTCGCGCCAAATCTCTATGTCGTTACGCAGGCCGGCGGCAATGGCATTCCCACAACGACGATGCGCGGACAGGTGTCAGGTGCGGCTTCCAATCCGACCATCGACAACGGCATTTCCTACTATATCGACGGGGTCTATCTCGGGGCGCTGAGCGGGATCATCTTCGATGTTGCCGATATCGAACGGATCGAAGTCATTCGCGGTCCGGCCGGAACTCTCTTCGGCACGAACTCGACGGGAGGCGCGGTAAACTACATCACTTCGGGGCCGAAGGGCCAGTTCGCAATCCGGCAGGATGCCAGCTATGCGCGCTTTGGGTCGTGGCGCAGCAAGACCCGGGGCGACCTGCCCGAATGGAACGGCCTCAGCGCCTCGGTCAGCTACCTGCACAACGAGCGAGGCAGCAATGTGCGCAATTTCGATCGGATCACACTCGACTACAGCAACGAGACTTCGGGCAAGGTCGGAGCGCTGACTTCGGCCAAGCATCTCGATGAAAGCCTGACGGACGCCGTTCATGCCGCCTTGCGGTGGGAGCCTCTGGACGACCTGACCATCGACTACAAGTTCGACTGGTCGCGTCAGAAGTCCTCGCCTGCTCCTGTCTACCTGTTGGGCTTTCCCGATACGCCCGGGGGTATCGCCGCCTATCAGCTCGTCGCCTCGCAGATCTTCTTTGGCGGTCCCGCGATCGACGACTACGTACAGACCGAGCGTGGCCGCATCGCCTATAACGACACGACGACGCGCAACGTTACGAAGACGAATAGCCACCTCGTCGTTGCCAGTTATCGCGCGAACGACAACTTTTCGATCAGGAACACCACGAGCTGGCGTTCGCTGGAGCGCAATGCCTTCACCTCGAACCTCGATGGTGCGGGAACGGTTCAGGTTCCGATTGCCTTCGCAGGCGACGGCACGCCGATCGCGTTTGCTCCCATGGCCCTGCTCTCGGTGCGGTGCTGCAACCAGCTGCGCCAGTTCAGCAACGAATTGCAGTTCAATCTCGATACCGATCCGCTTACCGCCACGGCCGGACTGTTCTACTACAATCGACGGACGCCGCCCGGCACCAATCCCTTCGGCCTTCCTGTAGTCGATACCTTCCAGGTATTTCCGGGGAACAGCCATCCCGGCGCCCCGATCGGTAGTTTCGACCGCAGTTTCTACTACAAGGTGCGCCAGGTCGCCGGTTATGGTCAGGTTACCTATCACCTGAACGATGCCGTCGATGTGACGGGCGGCGTTCGCTACACGCAGGACGACAAGACCTTCTTCGATACCTCCGCTGGGGAACCCGGAGAGACGTACAGCTATTCGAAGGGCAATTTCAGCTACCTGGCAAACGTGACGTACAAGCCGAGCCCAGACCTGCTGCTTTATGCAAAGTACGTCACCAGCTTCATTGCGGGGGGCAATTCGGCTGGGCCCCTGGCGGTGGACAGCACCACCGGCAACGTCTTCCAGGGTTCGGCAATCCCCTACCAGGAAGAGCGCGCCTATTCCTGGGAAGGCGGGGTCAAGGCCGAATGGTTCGACCGACGCCTGCGGACGAACCTGGCGCTTTTCCACGTGCGCTATACCAATCTGCAGACCCCGATATTTGCCTCTTCGGGTTGCATCACCTCGCCCGGCGGGCTTTGCGAGCCGATCGTCTCTTCGCAGTTCACCACGAACTTCGGCAAGGCGCGAGCCTATGGTCTCGAATTTGAGATCACAGCTGCACCCATCGATAACCTGACGCTGGTCGCCGGGGGCAGCTATACCGATTTCAAGTACCTCCAGATCGATCCACTGGTCCTGGCCAGCGGCGGGGTAACGCGGGTGGAAGACTACCCGGTATCGATGCGCCCGAAGGTTCTGACCAACGTGTCGGCGGAATATGTCGTGCCGCTGGATGGGGACGCCCGGCTCTCGATGCGGGTCGAGGGGGCCTTTCGCTCGAAGATCGTCGTCGGCGCCAGTCGTTTCGGCAATGCGGGGTTCGCCGCCGCAGGGATCGATTATGACAACGAATATCTGAATGTAATGAACACGCAGAACGCGCTGCTTACCCTCAATGCGCGGGTTTCCGTGATGGATGTCCCGCTGGGTAGGGCGAATGCCACGGTCTCCGTGTGGGGCCGCAACCTGACCAACAGGCAACAGCTCAACTTCGTGGCGACCACCGGCGTGACGGCCGCTGGGCTGTTCGATAATCCGGTGACTTACGGCGTCGACCTGTCGATCGCGCTCTGATCAGGCAGAAGCCCCGCCTTTCCGAGAAGGAAGGCGGGGCCTTTCGATGGCCCGAGACAGGCCCCCGATCAGGTTCAGTAGGAAATGCCCAGCGTGATGCCGTAGGTGCGCGGTTCGGCGTAGAAGCCGCCTGCATAACCGAGTTGGCCGAAGTCCACGCCGCGCACGAAGTCCTTCGCGTTGGTGAGGTTCTTCGCCCAGATCTTGAGGCTTCCCTCCATGCCGCCCAGCGGCATCTTGTCGATGCCGATCTGTGCATCGATCAGATCGCGGTTGTCGCCCTTGATCTGCTCGTTGAACGGGGAAGAGGTGGCGCTGGTGAAGCTGTACTTGCCGTCTTCGTGCGTATAGCCGATGCGCCCGCGCAGGACCGAATTGCCCCAGTTAAGCGGGAACTGGGCGTTGAGGGCGAGGTTGGCTGTCAGCGGTGAGGTATAGCCCGGCGTGACGATCGAGGCGATGTTCACCGGCGGAGCGCCCGGCGTGGTCGACTGGCCGGCAAGGAATTCCTTGTACTTGATGTCGACGTAGCCGAGGCTTCCTTCGAGCGAGAAGTTGTCGGTCAGGATTGCCTGCGTCTCGACTTCGAAGCCGTTGTAGATGACCTTGCCCGCGTTGCCGATCCGCGTCGCGAACGTGCCGATCGGGGCGTCGGTGCGCGGAACGTTGACCGCCAGGTCCTTGTAGATATTGTGGTATGCAGCGACGTTGAGGCGCAGGCGGCGGCCGAACAGTTCGCTCTTCACGCCGATTTCGTAGGACGTCACGTTCTCCGGCTCGAAGTGCGGAAGTTCGGTCGTGCCGGTGATGACCGGGTCCTGCGAATTGAAGCCGCCCGAACGATAGCCGGTGGCCGCGCGGGCATAGAGGTTGATGCCCTCTGCGACGTCGTAGCCCGCCATCAGGTTCCAGGTGAACTTGCTGAACTTGGCCTCGCCGGATTCAGGTACGGTCAGAGGAGTTGCGCCGTTCTGCAGGCGCAGCATCTTCTTCTGGTCCCAGGTGTAGCGGCCGCCTGCGGTCAGCCGAATGCCGCTGCCGCGACCGCCGGGGAAGAACGTGAATTGACCGTAAAGTGCCTTGCTCTCGCTCTGTGCAGTGTAGGCGAGGCGGGCAAGCGTCTGGACGAGCCGGTACTGTTCGGGATTGGCCGCGACGAAAGCCGGGCCAAGCGCACCGAAGTTGCCCAGGAAGACCGAACTGGTGTCGAGTACGTAGCCGCTGTTCTGGTAGCCGTCTTCCGAGCCCTTCTCCCAGAAGTAAAAGCCGCCCACGACCCAGTCGAGATTGTCAGTGTCGCCCGAAACCTCGATTTCCTGGCTAAACTGCTTGTGACGGCGGCTATTGCTCGTATCGAACAGCCCCTGTGTCGTGGTGGGTACGGCCGCAGAGGCGATGAAGGGCCGGGCCGCAGCCGGGATTGAGGGAATGTACTGCAGCAGGCTTTCGGGCATGCCGTTGAATAACGTAGCATTGGAGAACGCCGGGCCGGTAATCTCGCCCATGCCGTCGATGTCGGCCACGGCGTAGCTGCGCCAGAAGCGATATCCCGTTGTCGACTTGACCTTGAAGCCGCCGAAGTCGTTCTGCACCTGGATGTTGTGGCCCCAGCTCTTGTCGCGGGCGGTGGCAAGGATATTGTTGCACAGCGTCTTGCGATAGGCGCGGGTCGGCACGGCCAGATCTGCACATTCGGGATTGGTGAAGGTTACGCCGGCAAGGTATTGCTCCACGGGAGCCTGCTGGGTCACGACGACCGGCTGGCCATCGACCACAATTGGATCGCGATAGGTTCCGTCAGCCACGTTGGTGAGCTGGAAGGGAAGCGGCGTGCCTTTGACGCGGCTCCAGTCGAAAATGTACTGGAAGCTGCCGGTCCCGCCCAGTTCGATCCGCGCCGAACCCCGGAAAGCGTCGCTCTTGCGGCCGCCCGGATCCTTCGAATCGTTGGGTTGGAGAATATTGTCGACCATGCCGTCACGCTGGCTGTGGCTGTACGAAAAGCTCGTGGCGATCCCGCCGATCTCACCGGGATCGACCAGGATCTTGCCGTTCCAGGCATTGAAATTGCCGTAACCGGCCTCGGCCTTGAGGCGGAATGTGGAAGACGGTGAGCGCGAGATGAAATGGACTGCGCCACCCGTGGTATTGCGTCCGAACAGCGTTCCCTGCGGGCCGCGCAGGACTTCGACGCGTTCGATGTCCATGACGTCGAGACCCATCGCGCCGGAGCGAGCGATATAGACGCCGTCAACGTAGAGGCCATTGGCTGCGTCGATGCCGAAGCTTTCGCTGCCGCCGTTCGAAATGCCGCGCATCGAGAAGACCGCGGCGGTGTTGCTCGTCGTGCCGGAAACGATGGTGACGTTGGGTGCAAGACCGCTGAGGTCGCGGGAATCCTTGATGCCGAGCTGCTCGACCTTTTCAGAGCTGATCGCGCTGATCGCGATCGGCACGTCCTGCAGGTTCTCGGTGCGCTTCTGCGCGGTCACGACGATTTCGCTGAGGCCAGTCTCCTTGTTGGGGGCCGCGCCGTCCTGGGCGAGGGCCTGTCCGGCGAAGGCGAGCGTGCTGGCCCCGGCGAGCAGCCGCATGGCGGCATATGCATAACGTGTCGGCATCGAATTGGATCTCCCTAGATAGCTTTTTCTCGTTCGCGAGGTCGGCGCCAGGCCTTTTCGCGAGGTTGGTTTTCGTTCGGTCAGGAAGGCATGTAGAGCTGGGCGGCCTTGCCGCCGTCCACGGGCAGGGCCACGCCGGTGATGTAGCTGGCCGCATCCGAAAGCATGAAGACGATGGCCTGCGCGAGTTCTTCGGGCTTTCCGCCGCGCCCCATCGGAATGGCTTCGGCAGTTTTCGCGGCCAGTTCGGGCGCGCGATCCGCAAAGTCCTGGGTGCTGGCGGTCTGGACCTGACCCGGAACGACCGCATTGACGCGGACGCCTTGCCGGGCGCCTTCCATGGCGGCAACGGCGGTAAACTGGATGAGCGCTGCCTTGGATGCCGAATAGCTCGACATATTGGCCGTGGCCCGAATTCCGCAGGTCGATGAAATATTGACGATCGAGCCGTGACCGGCCGCGCTCATGACCTTCATCGCCGCCTTGGTGCTCACGAATACTGCATCGGCATTGACGGCGAAGTCCTTGCGCCATTGTTCGAGCGTAAGCTTGCCGATTGGCGCATAGTGCGTGGACATGGCATTGTTTACGAGCATGTCGAGCCTGCCATACTTGCGGGCAGTGTCTTCGATCATGGCGGTTAGGGCCACATCGTCGGACACGTCGAGGATGATCGCTTCGACCTGACCTGCGCCATTTTCCGCTGCAATCGCCGTGCAGGCCTTGTCGAGCATTTCCGGGCGGCGTCCGCAGATCACTACGTGCGCGCCGCGCCGCGCAAGCAGCGTGGCGGTTGCCAGTCCGATGCCGTCGCTGCCACCGGTGACGATGGCGACTCGCCCTTCAAGATCCCGTTCCATCGGTTTCGCATCTTCCCATTTTTTGAAGGCTTTCTTCCGCATTGCGCGGTGGTCATGCGCTTCTGCTTGCCGTGCCTTGCCTCATGAATTCTGCAAAATGCGGAAAATGTAAATCCCAAAAATACGAATTGTTCGGTCTTCGTATGCGCGGTGAGGCCCTGTCATCCTGTCGGGAGGAAGTTTCTGGTTTAGTTCATAAATCCCGATATAACTGATTTATATAGTAAAAATTCTCGGCACTGGCGGAGATGATGCCTGCTGCTTGCCGCGCTGAACGGCTATCGCAATTCGCGTAAAAATAATTATCTTGAAATACGCGATGGTGGAAATATCCTCGGCACCAGAAACAGGATCGTCGCGAGTCGTGGGATCACATTGTCCGAAGCGGTCGGCATGACTGGCTAGCCGGGCGGACGATCTCCGGGGTGCGTCGGCAAAAATGGTATCCGGCGGGAGAGTGCCTTTGCAAAATCTAGGCGGCGATAGCGGCATGACCCGGGGCGATCCGGTATTTGCGGCAGTCACTGCGCCGGGAACGCCGTTCGAGATCGGCGAGACGGACGGCGTGCGCACTTTCGTGAATGCGCCGACCGATCTTGCCCAGCTTATCGAAAGTGCGCGTCGTTTCGGTGACCGCACGCTCGTGGTCGATTTCGACGCACCGGCCGGTGAACGGCGCCTGAGCTATGACGACGTTTTCGCATGGCGCGACCGGGTCGCCGGGCAGCTTGGTATCTCCAGGGGCGATCGGGTCGCGATCTGCATGCGCAACCGGGCCGAATGGATCGTTGCCTTTCTGGCGGTCATCCAGGCCGGGGGCGTCGCCGCGGTCCTCAACAGCCGCGGTTCGCCTCCTGAGCTGGTTGCGATGATCGAGGACGTCACGCCGGCGCTTGTCCTTGCCGATGCAGAACGTGCGGCCGCAATCCGGGAAGGCGGATACCAGGGCCCCATGCTGGACCTGACGCAGCCGCTGGAAGCGGGAAACAATCGCCCTGTCGAAACGGGTGTGGCCGCTCCTCGCGATCCCTGCGCAATCCTTTTCACCTCAGGCACGACCGGGCGCGTTAAGGGTGCCGTCCTTTCGCACCGCAGTCTCATCACCGGACTTCTCGGAACGCAACTGACCGGCTCGATGGTTCTCCACAACCTTGCGAAGCAGTACGGCGTGCCGGTTGAGACGATCATGCAGCAGGTGCCGAACCAGGCGATCCTGCTCGTCTCTCCGCTGTTCCACATCTCGGGCCTTGGCTCGGGGTTTCTCGCGCCGATGCTGTCGGGCGGCAAGATCGCGATCATGCGCCGCTGGGATGCGGAAGAGGCTGTTCACCTGATCGAGAAGGAGCAGGTGACCCAGCTTTCTACCGTACCCACGATGCTCTGGGACCTCGTAAACCGGGCGCAGCTGGCCAATGCCGATCTCGGCTCGCTGCGCAACATCGGTTCGGGCGGGCAAGCACTGCCGCTCAACCTGCTCGAAGAGGTGCACCGCCTCTGCCCCAAGGCCATGCTCGGCGTCGGCTATGGGATGACGGAAACTTCCGGTGCGATCGCTCAGGCGGTAGGGGAAGACTTTCTGCGCGCCCGGGCGTCCGCCGGCCGGGTCCTGCCGCTGGTCGACCTGCAGATCGTGCGGCCTGACGGCAGCTTGTGCGGCAATAACGAAAGCGGGGAAATCATGGTGCGCAGCGCCATGGTGATGAATGGCTACTGGAACCGGCCGGAAGAAACCGCGAAGGCCATAACCGACGAAGGTTGGCTGCACACCGGCGATATCGGCTACCAGGACGAGGACGGTTTCATCTTCATCGTCGACCGGTCGAAGGACATGGTCATTTCCGGTGGTGAAAACATCTACTGCGCCGAAGTGGAACGCGTTCTGAGCGAACTGCCGCAGGTCAGGGAATGCGCGACTTTCGGGATTCCCGATGATCGGCTCGGCGAACTTCTGGTGGCCGTCCTCGATGCCGATGGGATCGATGAAAGGGCCGTCATCGACTGGGTGGGCGAACGTCTGGCGCGATACAAGGCTCCGACCCGGGTCGCGTTCTCGGGTGGACCGCTACCCCGCAACCATGTTCACAAAATCGACAAGATCGCGCTGCGCGCGGCTTGGCCGCAACTCGCTGCGGCGAACTGAGAGGAGACATATCGCATGGGCATGCCCCGCGACATCAAGATCATCGACTGCATGCTGGGCATTCCGGAGGCGGAGGACCGTTCCGAATGGTTTGCGCCGTTTCGCCCGCTGATCAAGGATCAGCAGACCCTTTCGCAATTCGCCATGCCTGCGCAGTACATGTTCAAGGACATTCCGCAGACCGGCAATGTCGACGATTTCGTCTCCTGGACCGTCGACCAGATGGACATGTACAACATCGACAAGGCGCTGGTCGGTTGGAACGACAATGCAACGTCCTACCGCGCGAAGGAAATGTTCGGCGACCGGTTCTTCTTCGATCTGCCGATCGATCCCAATCGCGGGATGGAGGAAGTGCGTCGGATCAAGCGGATCCACGCCGAAGTCGGCCTTTCCGCAATCAGCTGTTTCCCGGCGGGCACGCTGCCGCAGGTGGCGATCAACCACAAGTACATGTTCCCGATCTACGCCTGCGCCGAGGAGCTGGGCCTGCCGATCCTGCTCAATGCCGGGATTCCCGGTCCGCGCATTCCGATGGAAACGCAGAAAGTCGAACATCTCGACGAAGTGTGCTGGTTCTTCCCGGACCTGAAGGTTGTGATGCGCCACGGCGCGGAACCCTGGGAGGCACTGGCCGTCAAGCTGATGCTGAAGTGGCCCAACCTCTATTATTCGACCAGCGCGTTCGCGCCCAAGCATTACCCGAAGGCGATCATCGATTACGCAAATACGCGCGGGGCCGACAAGATCATCTACGCCGGATATTTTCCGATGGGGCTCAGCCTCGAGCGGATCTTCTCGGACATGCAAAGCGTCCCCTTCAAGGACGAGGTATGGCCCAAGTTCCTGCGCGAGAACGCCATGAAGGTCTTCGGGCTCTAGGTCAGAAAGGAGCCGGGAAGTCTGCTCCATTCGAGAACCCCGTCCGGAGGCGGAGACAACCCCCGCCACCGGCTGCCCCCCAAGTTGGGGGAATGCAATTACCAGGAGAGCGGTCATGACTGCGACTGACGATACCCTTACCACCGACGCGCGCACCCCGCCCGTCGCCGTGTGGCAAATTCTTGAAAAACTGCGCGGGCAGGACCTGGTCGACTGGCGGCTGGCCGAAGTGACCGGTCGCGCCTCGGTGGAGGAGCGCAATCTCGACACCGGTATTCCCTTCGGCTGGTATCCGATCGACCTGTCGGCAAATCTGGCGGTCGGCGAAGTGAAGCCGCTGCGCTATTTCGCAAAGGATCTCGCAATGTGGCGCGGCGAGGACGGTGAGGTCCGCATCGTCGATGCCTATTGCAAGCACCTTGGTGCGCACATGGGCCATGGCGGCAAGGTCAACGGCAACCTGCTTGAATGTCCGTTCCATGCCTGGCGCTACGACGGCAGCGAAGGCGTGGTGAAAGACATTCCCTATGCCCGCGCGATTCCCCCGCAAGTGAAGCGCAAGTGCATCCGCACCTGGCACGTGGTGGAGGTGAACCGCTGGATCTGGGCCTGGTACCACCCGCAGGACATCGATCCCTTGTGGGAAGTAGCGGTGCTGCCGGAGGCTACAGATCCGGACTGGACCGAATACGAGATCCATGAATGGAACGTCTGGGGCTCGATCCAGAACATGGCCGAAAACGGCGTCGATTTCGCCCACTTCAAGTACATTCATGGCACCGCCAACGTTCCGGAAGGTGAGTTGCGCTGGGGCGAATGGGGCCGCGGAGCGGATGTGAAGGCCAAGATGGGCACGCCGATGGGCGAGGTCGACGGACTGATCAGCTATGACACCATGGGCCCGGGGCAGAGCTGGACGCGCTTTACCGGGATCTCCGAGACACTGCTGGTGGCTTGCCTTACCCCCGTCGATCAGGACCATGTCCATGCGCGGTTCTGCTTCACCCAGCCCAAGGCGCAGGCGGAAGGCCCGATGGGACGGCTTGCCAAGGGGCTGATCCGTGACATCTGCAAGCAGTTCGATCAGGACAAGGTAGTCTGGGACCGCCAGAAATTCGAACCGAACCCGATCATCTGCGATGGGGATGGTCCGATCCCCCAGTTCCGCAAGTTCTATTCGCGCTTCTACGCGCAGGATTGAGGAAGGCAGGTCATGTCAGGAAAGAGGTCAGGCGTGACGCGCCGTGAGATGGTTTCGGGTGCGGTGGCTTTCGCGGGGATGGCCGCCGCACCCGGCCTTGCCGCGGCGAAGCAGGCGAGCAGCCCGCTCGATACGCATGATGCGATGGGACTGGCGCAACTGGTGCGCGATCGTCAGGTTTCGCCTGCCGAATTGCTCGATGCGGCGATCGGGAAGGCTGAAGCGCTCAACCCGCGCTTCAACTTCATGGCGCAGAAGCATTACGACTATGGCCGTGCGGCCATCGCGAACGGCCTTCCCGAAGGTCCGTTTCGCGGTGTCCCGTGGTTGCTCAAGGACCTCAACACCTACATCGCCGGCCTCAAGACCGAAAACGGCAGCCGCTTCTTTCGCGGCTATCGGCCCGAAGTAACCTCCGAACTGGTGCGGCGCATCGAGAAGTCAGGCTTCGTCATATTCGGCAAGACCTGCGTGCCGGAACTGGGCCTGACCGGCACGACCGAAAACAAGATCACCGGCGATACGCGTAATCCCTGGAACCCGGCGCATATTGCTGGAGGTTCCTCGGGCGGCGCGGCGGCGGCAGTGGCGGCGGGGGTACTGCCTGCCGCGCATGCAACCGACGGCGGCGGCTCGATCCGCATTCCGGCATCGTGTTGCGGCCTCTTCGGGCTCAAGCCCAGTCGCGGCCGTGTGCCGATGGGCCCGCCGCGTACGGAAGGATGGGGCGGGCTCTCTGTTCATCATGCCGTGACGCGCAGCGTGCGCGATTCCGCGGCCATCCTCGATGCGACGCAGGGGCCGGAGCCGGGCAGCCGCTATGCCGCGCCGACCCCTTGTGAAAGTTTCCTGTCGCAAGTCGGCAAGGCACCGGGCAAGCTGCGCATCGCCCTCATGCTCGATGCGCCTGCGGGCTCGCCGGTCGATCCCGAATGCGTCGAGGCGGCGCGCAAGGCAGCGCACTTGTGCGAAAGCCTTGGCCATCGCGTCGAGGAAGCCGCGCCCAAGCTGGACATGGCCGCGATCGGTGCAGCGACCTTCGTCCTGATCGCTTCCAACGTGGCAGCCGACATGCTCGATCGTTCGAAGGTGACAGGGATCGCGATTGGCCCGGACGTACTCGAGCCGATCACGCTGGGTTTCGTCGCCTATGGACAGAAGACCACGGGGATGGACTTCGCGCGTGCCAACAATACGCTTCAGGCCGCGGCGCTGACGATGGCCCGGTTCATGGCCGATTACGATGTCATCCTGTCCCCGACTGTGGCTGCGCCGCCATTGCTCCTGGGCCGGATCAACCTGTCGCCCGATGTCGGCTTCGAGCAGTGGGGCGCGCGGACGGGCGGCTTTTCGCCCTTCACGCAGATCGAGAACCTGACCGGGCAGCCGGCGATGTCGGTGCCGCTGGCCATGTCCGCAACGGGGCTGCCGATCGGCGTCATGTTCGTGGGTCGCTATGGCGACGAGGCAACCCTGTTCCGGCTTGGCGGGCAGCTCGAAGCCGCAGCCCCCTGGAAGGACAGACGTCCGCCCATCTGATGCGGTGGCCTGTAAAGATGAAGCGAAATCAGGAGAGAATGTGATGCGGGGACTGGCTGGCAAGACGGGGATCGTCGCTGGAGGCGGGCGCGGTATCGGCGCTGCGACCGCGCGGCGTCTCGCCGCCGAGGGCGCTGCCGTCGTGATCGGCGATATCGTCGAGGAATGGGCCATCGAAACCGCGCGCGCCATTCGCGAGGAGGGAGGCAAGACAATCGGCGTGCGTCTGGACGGGACCAGTGCTGTGTCGCAGGCTGATATCGTCGGCGCGGCGCTGTCCGAGTTCGGTGGGCTCGATTTCTACCATTCCAATCTTGCGGGCGGGACCGAGGGTGACATCGACATCCTCAACTGCAGTGAGGAAGTGCTCGACCGCTCCTTCGCGATCAACGCCAAGAGCCATTTCCTGGCGACGCAGGCCGCCTTGCCGGTACTGCTGGAGCGCGGCGGCGGGACGATGATCTATACCTCGTCGGGCGCCGCGATCTCGGGCAATCCGCTGCAGGTCGCCTATCCGATGACGAAGAACGCGCTTCATGCACTGGTCCGGCACGTTGCGCGAAAGTTCGGCAAACAGGGCATTCGCGCCAACGGGATCTGCCCGGGCGTCGTGATGACGGAAGCCGTGGCGCAGCATCTCACCGACGAATACGTGTCCTCGATGCTGGAGGCGATCCCGCATCGCCGGCTCGGCCAGCCGGGCGACATAGCCGGGGCGGTAGCATTCCTGGCGTCTGACGACGGCGAGTGGGTCAACGGCCAGCTTTGGCATGTGAATGGAGGGTCGCTGCTGCGCGACTGATGTCGTCCGGTGGTTTGGGGATTTGCATGGCAGCGGAGTTGCTTAGGATTCGACGAGCCCGACCATTGCTGGCAATAGAAGGCGCGCAACAGGCAGCAGCTGGAAGGGATCAGAGCAAGGGCATGGACGATCTGTCGGATTTCGACGAGACGGACCTGAAGATTGTCGAGCAGTTGCGGCGCAATGGGCGCGCTACCCACCAGCAAATCGCGAAGGCGCTCAATCTTGTGCCTACGACGGTTTCAGCGCGCATCCGCCGCATGGAGGAATCGGGCACCCTGCGGGTCGTGGCCGTCTCCGATTTCGCGGTCCACGGCTATCATGTCCTCATCCATATCGGCGTTGAGGTGAGCGGCAGGTCTCCGGCCGATGTGGCCGAAGACCTGGCGCAATTCCAGGAAGTCTTCGCTGCCTACCTCGTCACCGGCCGATATGAAGTGAGCATTCTCCTCGCATTGCCGAACATCGAAGATCTGTCGCAGTTCATTGCGAAGAAGTTCTCCAAGGTGGAGGGCATCCGTTCGATCACCCAGTCGATTGGCCTGGATATCATCAAGTACGGGCTCGACGGCAGGGAGGGCGCGCAGTGAGCTGGCCGGACCTGGACGATCTGGATCACCAGATCATCGCCATCCTTTCGCAGGACGCACGCGTTTCCAATCGCAAGATCGCGACGGATCTGGGTGTTAACGAGGGAACGATACGCGGGCGCCTCAAGCGATTGCAGCAGGACGGCCTGATTGCCTTCACCGCACTGACCAGCCGCCGCCTCGATCGCGGCAGCAACATGGCTTTCGTCGCCGTTCAGGCCGACATGCAGCACTTCCGCCAGATCGCGCGCGAACTGAAGCGTATTCCGACGATCCACTCGATCATGACGATGTTGGGTCCCTTCAACATCATGACGACCTGCGTGTACCGCGAGATCGAGGACCTGCATGCCGTCACGGTTGCGCAAATTCTTGCCGTGAAGGGCGTCTATCACGTGGAGACCTCCATCGCGGTGAAGACGGTCAAGTTCACAAACGGTGTTGTCAGCGTGAGCGCCGCGAACAGCGGCTGAGGCGTAATCCAGGGATAATTCGGGACTCAGGCTCGCCTCGCGATCGATCGGGATCGCGGGGCCAAAGCCCCTTGCGCAATTCCTGCAATCATTAATGCGGATATTATGACATATAAAAATACGCAAATTGAAGCTTGATACGCAACTAATATCGATATAGCGTGAAAATGATTAAGGCATTATGCCGCATTATGGCGAGAGTCTCCTGCGACGCACTATCGGGTCTCAAGACCTACTACAGGCGTTGGGTGGTGGGGCCGCATGGCCCGAGAAAGCCGGGGGCAAGATCGCCGAGAGGATCGTGAAGGCATTCAGCAATGGAATTTGCATTTTCAGACGAACAGCAGATGATCGCGGAGACGGCGAGGGCTTTCTTCACGCAAAACGCCACCAGCACACGGACCCGCGCGGCGATGGCGGGGGACGGCATCGACCGCGATCTATGGCGCTACTTCTGTCAGGATCTGGGCTTCGCCGGGATCGCCATTGGCGAAGACCTTGGCGGGGCGGGGCTCGGGCTTGTTGAGCTTGCCATCATCGCCGAAGCAGCCGGAGCGCAAGTGGCGGCCTTGCCGATGCTGGGGAGCCTGCTGCAGGTAGCTCCGGCAATTGCCGCTGGCGGTAGCGATGCGCAGCAGGCTGAGTGGCTTCCTGCGCTTCTTTCTGGAGAGAACATCGCCGCCTATGTCGAGGTCTCGAACCTTCGCGTAGAAGGGCAGTTGCTGACCGGGACCTCGCGTTTCGTCACGCACGGCACGGCGGCAGGCTTGCTTTTGGTGACGAATGGCGAAGGCGCCTGGCTGGTTCGCGCAGATACACCCGGCGTCACGGTGACCGCCCAGACCAGTCTCGACCAGACCCGTCCTTTCGCCCGCGTCGAACTGGATCAGGTCGCGGCGGAAGCGCTCGCCGATCCTGCTGGGGGGCTCGCCTGCGCTTATCGCACTGCGCTCGTCGGTATTGCCGCCGAGGCCCTGGGCGGGGCGCAGTCATGCCTCGACAGAACAGTCGACTATTCGAAGGAGCGTATCCAGTTCGGCCGCCCTATCGGTTCGTTTCAAGCCTACAAGCATCGCCTTGCGGACATGATGATCGAGATCGAGCAGGCCCGGTCGGCAGTATATTGGGCGGCCTGCGCGCTGGACGAGGAGGCCCCGGATGCACCGCTCGCACTGCACGCGGCCAAGTCCTTTGCGACCGATACCTATTTCCGCTGCGCCGGGGACATGATCCAGCTTCACGGCGGTATCGGTTTTACCTGGGAGCATGATGCGCACCTGTTCTTCAAGCGCGCCCGCTCGCTTCAGACCATGCTCGGAAACGGCGATTGGCACCGCGAAAGAATTGCCTCGATGATCTTGGGAGAAGCGGCATGAAGCTGGGATTTTCGCGCGAAGACGAGCTTTTCCGCCAGGAATGCGCTGACTGGCTCAATGGCCAGATGGCCGGTGAGTTTCGCGACATCAAGGGCGTCACCAAGCTGACCGGCAGTCCGCAGCGGCGCAAGGATTGGGAGCAGCAGCTTGCCGCCCACCGCTGGTCGTGCATCGGCTGGCCGGAGCAATGGGGTGGTCGCAACGCCACCTTGTCGCAGCAGGTGATCTTTGCCGAGGAATATGCGCGTGCGGGCGTACCCGGCCGGGTCAATCACATCGGCATCGAACTTGCCGGGCCGACGATCCTGACCTTCGGCACCGAGGAACAGAAGCAACGCTTCCTTCCGGACATCGCCGCGGGCAAGACGATCTTCTGTCAGGGGTTCTCGGAGCCCAATGCCGGCTCCGATCTCGCCGGAGTGCGCACAAAGGCGCGGCTCGAGGACGGCGAATGGGTCGTCAACGGCCAGAAGATCTGGACCAGCCTAGCCCACATTTCCGACTGGATCTTCGTCGTCACGCGGACCGAGGAAGGGTCGCAAGGACCCAAGGGCCTCAGCTTCCTGATGATGCCGATCGATCAGCCGGGCATCGAGATCCGGGGTATCCGCCAGATCAATGGCGATGCCGAATTCAACGAGACCTTCTTCACCGATGCGCGCTGCCCGGCCGATAGCCTGATCGGCGCCGTTGGCGATGGCTGGAAGATCGCGATGGGCCTGCTCGCCTTCGAGCGCGGCGTCTCCACCCTCGGGCAGCAGATGGGCTTTCGCAATGAACTGGACGAGATCATTGCCGCGGCCAAGGCCAACGGCGCGGCGCAGGACCCGTTGATCCGCCAGCGCATTGCCCGGGCGGAAATCGGGCTACGCCTGATGCGCTACGGGGCTTTGCGCATGCTATCGCAGACAGACAATTCACGCATGGACGGCGCGGCGCTGACCTACAAGATCCAGTGGGCGACCTGGCGACGCAGTCTGGGGGAACTGGCCATGGACGTGCTGGGCCAGGAGGGCGAGATCAGCCCCTATTCGGAATACGAATGGGATACACTGCCCAATCTCTTCCTGTTCTCCCGCGCGGATACGATTTACGGCGGCACCAACCAGATCCAGCGCAATCTCATCGCGGAGCGGGGCCTTGGCCTGCCGCGCGAGCCGCGCTGGACGTCGTAACGGCAGATGGACCAGGAAGAAGACGCCTTCGAACGGCTCAAGGGCATCGCTCCGCGGGGGCACCATGCCTTGCTTGGCATCTTCAATGTCGATGACGGGCCGGACTGGGCCGAGCTCGCCTGCCCCTTCTCGCCGGACTTCCTGATGGACGCAGGGGCAGGGCTCGTCTCGTCCGGGCCGGTCGTTTCGCTGATCGATGCTGCCGCTGGAGCCGCCATCATTGCTCGGACACGGCAATGGCGGGCAATGGCAACGCTCGACCTGCGCGTGGATTACCTGCGTTCGGCCAGCGCGGGGCGCACGCTTTATGCGCGTGCGACCTGCTACCACGTGACGCGCAAGGTCGCTTTCACCCGTTGCAATGTCCACGAGGGCGAAGGCGCCGATCCGCTTGCCTTTGCGACTGCCAGCTTTTTCTTCACGGGTGCCTCATGATCTCCGCCACGCCTTATGCGCAGTTGCTTGGCATTGGCGACTGGATGGACAGCGACGGAAGCACGGGGTTGGTCCTGAGGGCATCTTCCCAGCTAGAAGGTCGTGAGGGATTCCTTTATGGCGGGGTCATCGCCAGTCTGCTTGAACTGGCCTGTCTCGAGGCCGTGTCGCGCGAACTCGACGATCCGGGGCGGCGACCCAAGCCGATCAACATGACCTATGACTTTCTGCGCGGCGGGCGGATGGTAGACTGCTATGCCAAGGCGCGCGTCGTGCGCATCGGCAAACGCGTCGTGAATGCCGATGCCACCTGCTGGCAATCCGATGCGCAGGTACCAATCGCCACGGGACGGATGCACCTGCTGCTCGCCTGACCGGTCCGCGTTGAAATTCTGTCAGTCTTTGGCCGTTTCAACGAAGCGTTTCCGGTAGGCATCGAAAGCGCGCCGCACGTCTTCCTCGTCGAGGCCGAACCGGGCCAGAGAGTAGTCATGCATCGGGCGTTGCTCGCGCTTGTTGCCGGCCATGAATTCGCTGAGCGCTGCGTCCATTGTTGCGTCGATCGGGACGCCGATCCTCTCGAGTACGCGGTGTGCCTGTTCGAGAGGCTGGCGCACTACCAGGCGATAGTCGATGTCGATGAAGCGCTCTTCGCCGATCCGCGCGCGCGCCTGTTCGAAACGCCGCATCCATTCGACGAGCCGGGGAAACCAGAAGGCGCCGACTTCCTTATCGGTGAGCGTGCTGGAAAGCTTGTAGAGCGCGGCCTCCATGCTGACATAGCTGGGTACGATGTCCACGGGATCGCGATGGGTCATGACCAGCAAGGCATCGGGAAAGGCGTTTGCGGCCAGTTCGGCGTAAGGCAGATTGGATGGACTCTTGAGGATCCACTTCGCGCCGCGTCGTTCGGGTGCTTGCCATTGCAGGTACTTGAGGATCGTCTTGAGGTCCTCGTGCCCGCGCGACTGGTCGTAGTTGTCCAGCCAGTTCGAGAAGGAGGGTACGAAGCTCATGCCCTCGATCATGGTCGAGACGAACATCTGGCCGAGGATCAGGATCTCCTCGTCCGGTGCGTCGGGTTCCAGTGGATGGATCGAGGCGAGTTCGGGTGCCGCCTCGAGCCAGCCATCGATCATCGCCTGGGCATAGGCACGGCGCTCGTGCGGTTGTCCGCGTTTCTCGCCCGGGAAGGGTGCGAAGTTCTGCGCTTCGAACCAGCGGATTGCCGTCATGCCCGGCGCGCTGGCGAGCAGGCGTTGGAAGATCGTGCTGCCCGTGCGCGGAAGCCCAAGTATGATGGCCGCGACTTCGACCGTCTCCCCGAGGATTTCCGGATGGCGTTTGATGTCCTCAACCATGCGCAGGCGGCTGGCAAGGCCCTTGACGATGACTTCTGTCTGCGCGGCAATCCCCGCGGCGGTCAGACGTGCCTCGGTATTGGCCGCCGCGATATAGCGGTCCATGGGTTCGATGAACCACGTGTCGCCGAAATCGGACAGACCGGTCCGTTCGCGGGCGGCGGCAAGCAAGGAGTCCCTTTCCAAACAGGGGGTTTGTGCGGGAGATTGCTCAAGCCGTTCGATTGCCTTTGTCATTGTTCTGAACTCTCCCGTAAGGCCAGCAATGCTGGCGCATCACGCTCTGCCATCGTGGTGGCAGGGCATGCTCTCACGCAGCGTGATGGCAGATGCCCGCATTGAAGGTCAACATGAAATGCGCTTATAAAATACGCATTATTTGTGCAAATAGAAGATATATGCATTATATGCGAAATGATTACAGGGAGTTTATCTGAAAGGAAGTGTTCGTCAATTCGGTGCTGCGGCCAAGGAGAAACAGGCAATGAACCCGCAAGACCTGCTCGCACGGATCGAGCTGCATGATCTCGTCATGCGCTATTGTCGCGGTTGTGACAGGCGCGATTTCGCCCTAGTTCGATCGCTGTACCATGACGATGCAACCGACGATCATGGTTCCATGTTTCGTGGCCCCCCCGATGCCTTCGTTGCGTGGTTGCCGCAGGCCATGGCGCCTTGGGAACTGACGATCCATACCATCGGCAACAGCCTCTTCGCGATCGATGGCGAACGCGCCGAGGGAGAGCATCATGTTCGGGCGTACCATCGCACGTTTCCTCCCGAGCGCCGTGAGCTGATCGTTCATGGCCGCTATCTCGACCGCTACGAACGTCGTGACGGAATCTGGAAGTTCGCGCACCGCTCGCTCGTATTCGACCACGGGGAAGTGCGTGCGGTCGATGAAGAAGGCATGGCGCTGCTCGGCACAGAAGCGGCACACGGCACTTGCGGTCGCGACGATCCCTCGTGGGGTTACGAACTGCTCTCGCGTTGCGGTGACTGAGCGGCCAATCGCGCGCCAAGCCTCTCCTGCAGGAAGGCGATGAGCCCCCGCAAGGCCGGACTGGGTGGGGCCTTGGCCCGGTGTACCAACCAGAGGGGATAATCGTCCTTGGGATCGGGCTCTTCGAGACGTTCCAGTGACGGTTCCGCGTCGGCGGCAAAGCACCACAACTTCGCGGAACCGAAGCCGGAAAGGACGGCTTGTTTCATCTGCGGCCAGGAATTGAATGTCATGAGGCCCCGGGCCTCTGCCTCGACGCCCGAAGGGTTCGCGGCGATCCATTGGCCCGGGAGCAGGGCATCGACTTCATGACCCCAGCCCAACGCCTGCAGGCGCTTGCCGCCGCGCAGGGCATAGCGCGCCTGAGAGAGCGTAGCGATTTCCACGCCGGCAACGCGGCGGGGAGGCTTGCGAAGGATTGCAAGGCCGAGGTCCGCCCGGCGATGGGTCACCGCATCGACCGGGTCCAGTTCTCCCAGCACTTCGATCGCGATCCCGGGCATTTCCTCACCGAAGGCGAGGAGGTCGGGCACGAATTCCGAGACGATTCCCGCGCTTCCGGCGATGCGGACCAATCCGCCGTTCTGCGCTTCCGGGCAGAGCCTTTCTCGCATGGCATCGACTTCGGCCTCGATCCGCCCCGCTGCTTCGAGCAGATATGCCCCTTGCGGCGTGGGTTCGGGGCCTGTGGGAGTGTATCGAAACAGAGGCACGCCAAGCGTTTCCTCAAGCGCCTCGATGCGCCTGCCGACAGTCGTGCGATTGACGCCCAAACGCCGTCCGGCTGCCGTGTAGGAACCGGCCCGTACCGCCGCGAGATAATAGCGTAGATCGTCCCAATGCATGATCCGTGCATAATTGCACAAGAGGTGTGCATCGCAAAGACACTTCGCATTCGGGGTCTGTTTCCGGTAAACGGTTCTCAAATGCGCCGCACAAGCACGGCGCTGCTACAGGAGTTGATGCAGATGGCTACCACCAGCGAGTACGGCCTCGGCGAGTTCGCTTTTGCACGGGGCTGGTTCATGATCGGCGAGGCGCAGGAGGCGACGAAGATCCCGGCCCCGATTCGCTATTTCGGTAAGGACCTGGTCCTCTATCGCGGCGAGTCCGGCCAGCCCTACGTGGTGGACGCCTATTGTCCGCACATGGGCGCACACCTGGCCAGGAACACGACGAGCTACATCGTCCGCGATGGCGAACATGTTCAGGGCGAATCGATCCGCTGCCCGTTCCATGGCTGGGCTTTCGGTCCCGATGGCCAGTGCAAGCACATCCCCTACTCCGACTTCATCCCCAAGGCGGCCAAGCTGCGGACCTATCCGGTCGTGGAGAAGGCCGGAATCCTGTGGATGTGGCACGATCCCGAAGGACTTGAGCCGGACGTCGAACTTCCCGACTTCGGGGGGCATTACGGAGAATCGGGCTGGGTCGAATGGAAGATCGACTACATGGGCGATCTTGACGTCCACGGCATCGAGATCGTCGACAATATGGCCGATTTCGGACATTTCATCCCGATCCACGGCGCCAAGGACTGGCAGTACTTTGCCAACGAGTTCAAGGGACATGTCGTTCACCAGTACTACAGTGCAGGACACCGCACGCTGACCGCTGCAGACGAGGACCAGCTCGTGCTCGATACTTGGTACGAAGGGCCGGGCTTCCTCCAATCTGAAATGGCGGGCGCCTATGACAGTTTCATCATGATCGCGAATACGCCGATCGAGGATGGCAAGACGCGCTCGTGGCATGCCCTGATGGTCAAGGTGCATGACGGTTCGCGCGCGACGACCGAAGAGGACCGCGCGATCGCCTTCGAATACCAGGAAGGCAGCCGACTTGCCTTTGCGCAGGATGTCGAGATCTGGGCGAACAAACGCGCGTGCCTCAATCCGCTCGCCATCCCCAACGATGGGCCTTATGGCAAGGTGCGCAGCTGGTACAAGCAGTTCTACAATTCGCGCGACAAGGCAGCCGAGATCCAGAAGCGCGTTAACGGGCTGGTCGTTACGCTCGACAAGCGCCCCGGCAACAAGGCGGCCTGACGACCGGTCCTTACCGGGCAGGCGGTCACGACAACTAGCGACATTCGGGAGAAGAGACTTGGCAACATTTCCCAGCGGCTGCGCCCTGTTGTTCGGCGGCAGCGGCGGCATCGGCCGCGGTGTGGCCAGGACATTTGCCGATAGCGGCAGCGACATCGCGGTGGTCTATCGTTCGAAGCCGGATGTGGCCGAAGAAGTAGCGCATTACGCCAGGAGCAAGGGCGTGGCCGCCAGTGTCCATGCTGCCGACGTGACCGATCCCGAACAGGTGGCGGCCGCTGTCGAGGGAGCAGTTGCCGCACACGGCAGGATACACACCGTCGTATGGGGCGCCGGACCTCTGGTAAACCAGCGTTACCTGGCTGAGACGCCCATGGCCGAATGGCGCCACGCTTTCGACGTCGAGGTGCATGGCTTCTTCGCGGCGGCACGTTCGATCATCCCGCACATGCGTGAGCAGGGGGGCGGCAGTTTCGTGACACTCGGCTCTGCGGGGCATGACTGGTGGCCTGCGCGCGATGGCATGTCCGTTGCGGTCAAGGCGGCCAATGAGCAACTGGTCAAGGGCATCGCCAAGGAAGAAGGCAAGCACAATATCCGTGCCAATTCCGTTCTGGTCGGTGTCATCGATGCGGGCCAGTTGCATGAACTCACGAGGCAGGGGCAGTTCGACGAGGCTTGGGTTGCCGAGACTCACAAGCTGTTGTGCCTTGCGCGATGGGGGACCGCCGAGGAGATCGGCCATGCCTGTGTTTACTTCGCTTCGAACGAAGGAGCGTACACGACCGGGCAATCGATCTCGGTGTCCGGCGGTTTCGGCGTTTGATCGCGGGCTGATCCACCCGGTGATCGGGTGGATCTTTCATTCTCGGAAATGATGGCAGGGTTGCGGCCCGGTTCCGGTGGCGGGGCCGGGCCTTCTTGCTGTCCGGAGAGATCGGCATGGGAATTCCGGCCTGCATGAGCGTCATCGGAAGGGCATGGAACACAATCGGCCGAATGAACGCAATCGGACGCGAAATGACGCCTGATTCGTCATATGCGTTATAAAGAGAGTCAATTTATACGAACTATGATAAGGATTCGTCGATATCGCCCCGAAACAAGGGTATGAAAAGGGAGATCTTCTACGCCATGAAATCCACAATGCTCGCCGGTACCGCCGGCCTGGTCTTGATGACATTTTCGGGCAGCGCAGTTGCGCAGGAAAATGATTCTGCACAGGACGTCGCCAACCAGCCTGCAGGTGGGCTCAACACGATCGTTGTTACCGCACGCCGCTCGGCAGAGACCTTGCAGGACGTGCCCGTGGCCGTGACTGCACTCAGCGGCGATTTCATCGATCGCCAGAACATCTCGGAGCCCACCGACGTCCCCCAATTCGCGCCGAACCTGACGGTCGAGCAGCAGCCTTCAAGCCTTTCGGCTGCGACGATCTATATCCGCGGGATCGGTAATCAGGAGCCGTCAGCGGTCTCTGAACAGGGCGTGGGTATCTATCTCGATGGCGTCTATCTTGCGCGCTCCGCGGGTGCGGTGTTCGACCTGATCGATCTTGAACGTATCGAGGTTCTGCGCGGACCGCAGGGAACCCTGTTCGGTCGCAATACGATCGGCGGTGCATTGCAGTTCATTTCGAAGAAGCCGGCCGATTCCATGGGCGTGACAGCCAAGGCGGGCTACGGTCGGTTCAACGAATGGTACGTGAAAGGTCGCCTCGATACCGGCTATATCGTTGGCGACTCGATCAAGGCTTCGATCTCGGCGCAGCACCGCGAAGGCGACGGTTACGTCAACAATACCCTGGTGAGCAGCGCGAAGGATCCCGGTGCGCTGAAAGCGAACTCGGTGGCCGTGGGGATCGAGGGCGACTTCGGCGATCTGACAATCAATTACAATTTCGATTGGGACAAGCGCGACGGTACGCCCGGCTTCTTCCAGATCGTTGCAACCACGCCGCTTTTTGCCGACTACTTCTCGCAGTCGGCCAGCTACGGAGGTGCGCCATTCCTTTCCAGTCCGGTGCGGCAGGGCACGGTGCAGCAGGCGGGGTTTATCGACCGGAGCGGCGACTACCGCTACACCAGCAAGACCAAGGTACAGGGGCACGCGCTGACGATCACCTATGATCCGATGCCCGAGCTGACGATCAAGTCGATTACCGGCTATCGCAAGTTCTTCCAGGACACGATCCTCAACCTGTCGGGCAATGGCGAACTGCTCGGACAGGTCGTTGATTTCAGCTCGCCGACGCTCGTCTCGGTCCAGCCGATCTCGCCCTACACCGGCAACAACGCGCCGCAAAAGCAGTGGCAGATCAGCCAGGAACTGCAGTTCCTCGGGAAATCCGGCGATTTCAGCTACCTGGTCGGCACCTACATCTTTCATGAGAAGGCATCCGAGTACAATCGCCAGGCGCTCACAATCGTCACGCCCGTGGCTGGCCTGCCGTTCCTGGGTTTCCCGCAGAGCGTTGCCGACGGCATCGCGGCGCTCAATCCGGGGCTTGAGACTGTCGGCGTCAACGCCGCGCCGGTTCAGGCATTCGGCGGCAAGTCTGATTCCATCGCGGTATTCGGGCAGCTGACCTGGAAGCCGGCCGCGCTCAACGATCGACTCGAAGTTACAGGCGGCCTGCGCTACACGGCAGACGACAAGCAGGTGTACCTTGCCGGCGACGTCAATCCGGTTCAGCGCGGCCGCGTGAGCTACGACAATGTCTCGTGGCTGGCCTCGCTGTCCTACGAAGTGTTCGATGACGTGATGGTCTACGGCCGCGTATCGACCGGTTATCGGTCGGGGGGCATCAATCCGCGCACGAATATCATCAATACTTTCGCGCCGGAGAAGGCCACGGCCTATGAAGTCGGCCTCAAGTCGGAAATGCTCAACCACCGGCTTCGCCTCAACCTTGCCGGCTATGTAACCGACTACAACGATCTGCAGGTGCAGCAGTTTGCAGCGGGCACGGGCGGTGCCACTTCGCTGATCGTCAATGCGGGCAAGGTGCGCCTGTCCGGCTTCGAGGCGGAATTGACGGCACTGCCGTTCACCGGGTTCCAGATCGACGCCTCGGTGGGTTACGTCAATACCAACTACAAGACCTTCCTGTTCCGTGACCCCGGCACAAACACGGTGATCGACGTCGCGGATCAGGCGCGTCCGCTCTATACGCCGAAGTGGAGCACGCATATCGGTGCCGAGTACTCGGTTCCGGTGGGCGATGCGCTGGTGCGGCTGCGGGGCGACTATTCTTACCGGGGCAAGTTCTACTTCAACGCGCTCGACAATACCGCGCCGTTCAATGAACAGATCGTCTCGCCTTCCAGCGACAAGGTGAAGGCACGCCTGTCGGTCGAAGACATCAAGCTGGGTGCGGGCAAGCTGGATCTGGGCATCTGGGGAGACAACCTGCTGAACCAGAAGCGCCTCGCCTCTGCGATCGATTTCGGTGCGCTCGGCTTTGCCGGGGCCATGTTCCAGAAGCCGATTTCCTATGGCGTGGATGCGCGCATCACTTTCTGACTTGGCGCAAGGGCGAGGCAAGGATCGAGGTCTTCGCCCCGCTCGCAGCGAATGCCCGTGAGAGCGAAAGCAATGAAAACAGCAGGGGGCGAAGGGCTCCCGGGAGAGGTCATGGACAGTGTTTTGACCGGCGGGCGCGGTGCCATCGCCTGGCGTGCGTTTCTTTGCCAGAATCTTGCAGTCGGCGCAGCCTTCGGCGGGTTCGGCATCGCGGTACTGCCGATGCAGGAACTTTTCGATGTGGGTCGGGGCCTTGCAACGCTTGGGCTTGCGCTGGCCGTGCTGGTGATGGGCGCAGCGGGGCCGCTCGTCGCGAACCTGATCGCCCGCTTCGGTCATCGCACCACCATCCTGTCGGGGATCGCGCTTTCGGGCATCGGGTATCTGCTGCTGGCGCTTGCGCCAACGCTCGGGCCGGACGGGATCTATCTCGTCTTGTTTGCCTATTGCCTGCCCATCGGCATCGGCCTCGTCATGTTCGGTCCGTTTGCGGCAAGCATGCTGGTGAGCGGCTGGTTCCAGCCCAACCCCGCGACAGCGCTGGGTTTCGTCAACATGCCGCTCCTGTTTGCCATACTTCCAGTTGCCGGGGCACCGATCATCGCCACCTATGGATTGGGCACGTTCTACCTTCTCCTGGCAGGACTGCATCTGCTGTTGCTGCCGATTGCCATGGGCGTCAGGGATCCCGCTGAGCATTCGTCCGGTCATGGTCGTGTGCGAGCAACCACCTCAATGCGCGGCATCCTGTCGCGCCCGGTCTTCTGGCTCATTGCAGCCGGTGGAGGGACCTTGAGCGCCATCGGTATCGTCGGTGTGTCTCATCTCGTCGCATTCGGCGTGGAGCGGGGCATCGCCGAAGAGCAGGCAGCGATGCTCCTGTCCGCGACCGGGGCTGCCAGCGTTGTCGGGTCGCTCGCGGTCGGGATGATGTGCGGATACCTGGGAGCGGCGCGAGCCCTGGCGCTGATCGGGCTGGTTACGGCTGCTGGCTGGGGTCTCCTGCTGGCAACGACGAACATCCCGGTGATGCTGACCGTGGTGCTGCTGGTCGGTGCCGGTGGAGCAGGGGTATTCCCTGCTGTGAATGTGCTGGCCGGGCAGGTCTTCGGTGTCGGCGCGCTGCATCGCGTAATCGGGCTCTATGGGCTCGCGAACCTGCCCTTCACCTTTCTTCTGCCGCCGCTTGCGGGTGTCCTGCATGACCGGGCAGGGGGCTATGGGCCGGTCGTCATGAGCCTGATCGCCAGCGCTGTTGTCGTCGCCCTGTTGTTTCTCGGCCTGTCGGGGATGCGCCGACGCGGCGGCGCTGCCGCGGAAATGGTCTGAGCGAAGGCGCGCGCATGACGGGTAGACTGCAAGGAAAGGCAGCGCTGATCACGGGCGCGGCAGACGGCATCGGCAGGGGGGCGGCACGCCGAATGGCGGCTGAAGGAGCCGGCGTACTCATCGTGGATTTCGACGAACGGCAGGGCGCGCAGGTGGCCGCCGAGCTTTGTGCGCAGGGTGCACAGGCTGCGTTCTTTCCCTGCGACGTCACCGATAAGGATCAGGTGAAGGCTGCCGTCGCCCGATGCGTCGATCAGTTTGGTGGCATCGATATCCTTGTCAACAACGCCTATCGGGGACGGGGCGCTTCGCGGATCGAAGGCAAGGACGACGCCGCCTTCGCTGACGCGATGTCCATGTGCCTCTATGCTGCCAAGTGGTCTATGGAGGCGGCGTTTGCGCACATGCGCGCCAGGGGCTGGGGCAGGATCATCAACGTGGCATCGCTCAACGGCGTCAACGCGCACATGGGTACGGCGGAGTACAATGCGGGCAAGGAGGCTCTTCGCGCCTATTCGCGCACTGCAGCCCGCGAGTGGGCGCGTCACGGTATTTGCGTGAACCTTGTCTGCCCGGCAGCGCGTTCTTCCTCCTTTCGCCACTTCGAACAGATGCAACCGCAGGCAGCTGCGGCGACGGAAGCAGCCAATCCCATGGGACGTATCGGCGATCCCGAAGCCGACGTCGGCGGAGTCATGCTGTTCCTGGCAAGCGAGGACGCACGCTACCTGACCGGGAACACCCTTTTCGTCGATGGCGGCGGCCATATCAACGGTGTCCCCTGGATGCCCGACCTTGGTCCTGAAAACTGAAGAAGGACAACGGCTTTCCGTCTCGTCCCCATTGACGCTATGTAACATCTTCAAGTTGGCCAGGCAGTCGCGATGCTACTGGCGATCAGGGGAGGTTATCTTGGCGGCACCCATCGTGAGGCGAGTGATCAAGTTTGCGGGATGGCTGGTCCTGGCATTGGCCGTTCTGCTCGCGGGCGTGATTGCTCTGAACTGGGACACGGTAAGGCGCACGGTCCTGGGCGGCTATCACACGCATGAAGTAGAGCCGCCTGACCTGCCTGCCGGATTGCAGGGATCGGCAGTGCTGGCCTTTTCCAAGACCAATGCCTTTCGCCATGAGGACGCCATTCCGGCGGCAAACCAACTCCTCAAGGATATTGCCAATGCGCGTGGCTGGGGCTTCTTTGCGACAGAGAACAGCGCCGTTTTCTCCCCGCAGATACTGTCGCGCTTCGATGCGGTGGTCTTCAACAATGTGAGCGGCGACAGTTTGAGCGAGGCGCAGGAGGCGGCCTTGCGCGCATTCATCGAGGGCGGCGGCGGTTTTGTCGGAATCCATGCAGCGGGTGACGGCTCGATCCCATGGGACTGGTATCGTGAGCGGGTGATCGGAGCCAAGTTTACAGGGCATCCCATGGATCCGCAGTTCCAGCTGGCACGGGTCGAGGTCGAAAGCGCTGACCATCCTTCCACGCGCGGCCTTCCACCCGCTTGGAATCGGACCGATGAGTGGTATTCCTTCGAGGCATCGCCGCGCGCAGCCGGAGTGCACATCCTGCTCGCACTCGATGAGGCGAGTTTCCCCAATCATAAGGCTTTCGGAAAGGATCTGGCGATGGGATCGGATCATCCGATCGCCTGGTGGCGATGCACCGGCAGTGGCCGGGTCTTCTACACGGCGATGGGGCACCAGGCTTCGGCTTACGGCGAACCGGAGATGGCCGCGATGCTGGCAGGAGCGCTTGACTGGACGATGGGCAAACAGCGGCCCGATTGCCCCGCCGCACGGTAATGCGGCGGGGGGGGGGG
>NZ_CCBH010000067.1:0-409 GCF_001368935.1 Novosphingobium sp. KN65.2 | reverse complement strand
TGTCCGGCGAAGCGCGAGCCATCTATAGGAAACTCGCCTTCCAGAACCGGGGAGGCCCGCGTCACTTCCTTGTTATGATAGCCAGCGACCGCCTTGATGATCGCCTCGGCCCGGCTTGGGGCGACCTTACCGATGCAGATCATGCGTTCGCCAAGGCGTTCCAGCCATAGCTTGCCATCGGCGTTCAGGATCAGCTCAACGGTCTTGGGGTCGGCAAGCGCATCCAACATAAGCGGTTGCATGGAGCGGCGAAGCATCTCCTTCGCACGCTCTTTTACCGTATCTTGAGCGGGTTCCCCCTTGGCCTCCATGAAGCACCGTCCCTGCCAAAACAAAATGGACGCAAGGGATATACCGGAATTTTCATGGAGGCAACCAGAACGATTGCAAAGAATGAGGTTCAGATTGG
>NZ_CCBH010000066.1:0-2715 GCF_001368935.1 Novosphingobium sp. KN65.2 | reverse complement strand
CCGCGCCCCCGCCCCCCCCCCCCCCCCCCCCCCCCCCCACCGTATTTCCCACCCGCTCTTTCAAAGCGCCCACCGCCATACCAGCGGCAGCGCCGCCGAGGATGCTTGCGGTTTTCGCCGCACGGCTAAGGCCGGTGCGTTGCGTGCCGCCAGTGTCGCCACTTTCGGGCGCGCCTTCACCTTGCGAGCTGGCGGAGCTGGCCTCCCCCTCCCCCGCAGGCGAGCCACCGGCAGCGCCGCCGCCGTTGCCGTCTTCACGATCGGCCGCCTCGCTACCCGCAGCGGCGCTTGCAGCCGTGCCACCGCCCGCGCTGGCGGCTTCCGAGCCGCCTTGAAGGCCGCTGTTGTCATTGGCCGGGGGGGAACCGCCATCGCCGCCCATAGCGACGCTAAGGGGCGTGCCGCCGCCCCCACCGCCACCGCCGCCGCCGTTATCGCCGCCTCCCGGCATGTCGCCCGCCGACGAAAGCGGTTGCCCGCCTCCCATGCCGGTTTGGCCGCCTTCACCACCGCTCCCACCAGCGGCAGCGAAGGCGGCCTTGATCGCGCTGGCTCCACCCGCAGCGTTCATCGCGCCAGCAGCGATCATAGCTCCACCCGTGGCCGCCGCCCCAGCGGCCATCCCGGCAGCACCCAGCGCGGCCCCTGCCCCAAAGGCTCCGATACCGCCCGCCGCGTGGATCGAGCCGCCGCTTATAACGCCCCCGACCATCGCGGGAACCTTGTTTACGAGCGCCAGAAGGACGACCGCGAAGACAAGCATGGTCCCTAAATCTTGGAGAGACGAACCCTCGCCCGTTGCGGCATAATATTGGTCAAGGAAGGTTTTGCCGACGCCGACGATAAGAACCATCGTCATCAGGGACGCGCCCACCGCGACCACCGTTTTGAAATAGTTCAGCGCAATATCGCTGGTCCACCGCGCGCCGCCGAAGCCCAAAAAGATAACCCCGGCATAGGCGAGGACATAGCCGGAGGCCAACAGCAGCAGCATATTCACGCCGACGAGAGCCAAAACAATCAGGATGCCCAGCGAAACCAAGATAGAAAGAGCGGAATCGACCGGAGTTAGGACGCTGGACGCTTCGACAGCTTGGCGGAAAATGTCGAAACCAATGTCCACAATACCCGATGGCGCGAGATTGTTAGGCAGGCCGGATGCCTGCGCACCCAACGAGCGCAGCCCTTCAATGATCGCCAAGCCGATCGCCGGGCCGTTGATGAGCAGCCACCAGAAGAAGCCGCAGAAGATGGCGAAGCGAATTGCTTCCGAAGCAAATTCGCCAAGATCGGCGCGGCGCAACGCCATTACCCCGAACGTCCAAATGAGGCTGACCGCCGCTAGTGTGCCGAATAGAATTGTCGCGTGCGTTGTGAAGACGCTCGCCCACGCCGCCGCCATGCTCTTATATTTGTTCAGAACATTATCGAGCATACCTTGCGATTGCGCATAGGCGGGAGTCGCGGCGAGCGTGAGCGCCACCCCCAAGGCGGACAGGTGTAGGCGAGCCAGAGCCTTCATAGTGCTATCCTCAATTCTGATAGGTTCCGATCGGCGTCGGCTTGGTTTCGTGCGCTAGTGCGCTGCCCGCTTCTTGGCACTCCGCGTCGGTTTCGACGCCGGATTTGCATCGGGCGACCTTCTCGCGGGCTTCGTCTAGGTGTTGAGAGTAATAGAGCATCGTTTTCGGTTCGGACTTGCCGCAGGCCGCGAGAAGAAGTGTAGCGGTGCAGCAGGACGCGGCGATAAGTTGACGCAATTTCGGCATGGGCTTTCCTTAATTCTGATAGGTTCCGATCGGCGTCGGTTTGGTTTTCCGCATTGCGGCCGATGCCTCTGTTGCCGCAGCATCGCGATCGAGCTGATATTGCGATTGAGCCGTCAGCGCGGCGCTTTGCGCGAGCAGGACGCCGCGAATTTTCTGCAACTCACTGGCTTGTTGGGCCGCAAATTGATTGGCGTAGGACAGGGCTTGCATTTGCCCGCTCGCACCCGTGGCATTGGCCTGCAACTGGTCGAGGCGCTGGCCGTCAGACGCAAGCGTTGTCATGGCGCTGTTGATGCCGTTCATAGCGTCGGCATTTGCGGCCATCTGGCTTGTCGTGCGGGCGCGAGTAGCGGACAGAGCCGCCGCGCGCTGCGCCGCCGTGCAGTTCCCGAACGTGCAAGCATTGGTCTGATAGTAAGACGGATTTTTGAATTGATTCATGTAGGTGTTCACGTCGCCAGCTTGACGAGCGAACGAGCTGATTTGATTGACCTGCCCTTGGAGGCTGTCGATCGTTTGCGTAGCCTGCTGCCAGAGCTGGACCGGCGCGCCGACCGTGTTCTGAATCATATTTTGGTATTGCTGTAGCTGCGTCTGATACTGCTGGATTTGCTTCGCCACCGTGGCGACGTTTTGCAGCGCGGAAACGGTTGTCTGGCGGACGTTCGCAACGTCGATAACCGAGATTTGCGCATTGGCGGACGGGGCCGCCAGCGCGAGAGTGATCGCCAAAGAAATTTTAGCGGCTAAAATTCGAGACTTCATTTTGCTTGCTCCCTTTCATCTGGCGTCAATAATCGAATGAGCGGTAAGGCTTTGAAAATGTGAGGTCTTTCACGACGACCACATTGAAGCGGAAGCCGGGCCGGATAATCAGCGTGGGCGATATGTTCAGATTGCGCTCAATCATCATCGCCGTGGTCTGTCCGAGCTGCTGGCCGAGAGC
>NZ_CCBH010000065.1:0-6677 GCF_001368935.1 Novosphingobium sp. KN65.2 | reverse complement strand
TTTTGCACCGCCGTTCTCACGCAGGGTTCGGGCGGCACTCCGCTCACCGCCAACGATATCGGCCTCAACGTCAATATCAGCGTGGTTGCGGGCTCGACCTATACCGGCCAGTCCGGCTCGGTCATCGACAACACCACCGAGGCCACGACCAACACCCTCGATCTCAAGATCGTCGGCATGGTCAACCGCGCCGACAACGACCCCGGCAGCGCCGTGGGTACGGGTGCGGCGTCGTCCCACTTCCTGGTGCGGATCAACCGTCACCAGTTTGTCAACCAGATCGCGGGGGTCTAAACCATGAGCGTCGTATCAACCGGCAATATTGCCAAGCTCCTCTGGCCCGGCCTCAACGCACGCTGGGGCGCCAACTACACCGAGCATCCGACCGAGTACACCGACCTCGTGGACGTGTTCTCGTCGGATATGACCTACGAGGAAGATCAGGAGATGACCGGCTTCGGCATGGCTCCTGTGAAGCCGCAGGGGCAGCCCACGGTCTACGACACCATGTCGCAGGGCGTTACGTCCCGCTACACCCATGTCGCCTACGGTCTGGGCTTCATCATCACCCGCGAGGCGATCGATGACAACCAGTACGAGAAGGTCGGCATGCAGCGTACCGGATCGCTGGCGTTCTCGATGCGTCAGACCAAGGAAAACGTGGTTGCCAACCTCTACAATCGGGCTTTCAACAGCTCGTACGTGGGTGGCGATGGTGTTGCCTTGCTTAGCACCGCACACCCAAGCGTTGCCGGCAACTGGTCGAACAAGCTGGCGACTGATGCTGACCTGTCCGAAGCCTCGCTCGAAGATCTGGTCATCCAGATCGGGCAGGCCAAGAACAGCCGCGGCATGAGGATCTCGATCAAGCCAAAAAGCCTGGTCATCCCGGTCCAGCTTCAGTTCGAAGCGGCCCGCATCCTCAAGTCGGTGCAGCAGTCGGGCACGGCGAACAACGACATCAACGCTCTGCGTACGATGGGCGCGTTCCCGGACGGCATCAAGGTCAACCACTACCTGACCGACGCGGATGCATTCTTCATCCGCACCGATGCGCCTGAAAGCCTCAAGTTGTTCCAGCGTGTCGCGGCCGAGTTCGCCCAGGACAAGGACTTCGATTCCGACAACTTGAAGTACAAGGCCTATGAGCGCTACTCGACCGGTTGGAGCGATCCTCGCGGCCTGTATGGCTCTGCCGGCGCGTAATCGTCGCTGAGCTTTCACCGGCTCGCAACGGAAGGCCCCGGGGGAAACTCCGGGGCCTTTTCATTTATGCGGCATTGTGGCATAAAACTCCTGCCCGCATCCGCGCTCGGGCAACTCTAGGCAAATGCGGACCTGACAGGCGCTGCACACGCAGCGTTCGCATGAACGCCTAGAGGTTCCCACATGGCTACTCCCACCCGTTTTCCGTACGGCGTCACCAACGTCGCCAAGTCCAATCCGCTCGGTCAGTTCGGCATGCTCGACCCGACCCAGTGGCACGTCTATTTCAACGACTTCGACACCTACAACGCTGCCGACTGGACGATCACCACGACCGAGGCCGGTGCAGGTTCGGCTACCGAGGCGCTGACCGACATCGACGGCGGCGCGCTGCTGATCACCAACGACAGCGCCGACAACGACAACGACTTTTTCCAGAAGATCGGCGAGAGCTTCAAGATGGAGGCGGGCAAGAAGGCGTTTTTCAAGGCGCGCTTCAAGGTGTCCGATGCCACGCAGAGCGATGTCGTGATCGGCCTGCAGGTGACCGACACCACGCCGCTCGACGTGACGGACGGCATCTACTTCCTCAAGGCCGACGATGCCGCGACGATCAGCGTCATCTGCCGCAAGGACGCCTCGACCGGTTCGACCAGCGCCAGCGCCATCGCCACGCTATCCGATGACACCTTCGTCACCGTCGCCTGGTACTATGACGGCAAAGACGCGGTGGCCTACTACATCGATGATGTCCATCTGGGCACGCTCGATGGCTCTTCGACCTACCTGCCCGATACCGAGCTGACGGTCTCCTTCGGCATCCAGAACGGTGCCGCAGCGGCCAAGACCATGACGCTCGATTACGTGTTCGCCGCGAAGCAGCGCTGATGCGTTATCGGATCTCCGGAAAGAAGGGCAGCTACACGCTGACCGTTGAAGACGGGGAGGACATGATCCTCTCCGTCCCTTCGGCAACCCTGACCGAAGCAAAGGCCCTGCAGCGCCGCGCGGTACTTGAGGGCGTCAGTGCGCTCGAGGCCGCGCGCCCGGCCGCAACCCCACCCAAGAAGAGGAGCACCGCGAAATGAGCGGTCGTACATACAAGGATCTGTCGCCTGCACATGGCGCCGTCGCCGTCGATGTCTCGTCTGTCGATCAGGTTCTGGCAGCAGGTTGCCGCGCGCTCTACATCGGCACTACCGGTCATGTGGTGGTCGATATGCCGAACGCCACCGGCATCACATTCAGCAACGTCCCGGTCGGCGTCCTGAACATTCAGGTCACCAAGATCTATAATTCCGGGACCACGGCATCGACCATCGTGGCGCTGTACTGACCATGGAGCGCGGCGCCCGGGCCATCTGCGATGCGAGCGGCTTCAAGTGCTATGCCGACGAGCTGGTCAAGCAGTGGGATGGCGCGATGGTCCTGCCGCAGTTCCTCGACAAGCGCAATCCGCAGGACTTCATGACCGGAGTGCGGGAATCGGTGCGCCAGTTCACGCGCCCCGAGGCGCCGGACGTTTTTCTGTCGTCGGAAGTCACGCCTGACGACCTCTAGGGGTAGACCATGACCAGCGGCTCAACCGACTTCACGCTCGTCACAAACCAGATCATCGAGGAAGCCTTCGACTTGTGCGGCATCGGCTCGGAGGGCGAGGCGATCTCGGCTGACCAGTACGCGCGCGCCAAGCGATCGCTCAACCTGATCGTCAAGCACAAGGGCATGAAAGGGCATTTGTGGGTACGCGAGGACAAGACCGTCACTCTCGTTGCCTCGCAGGCCGGGTATGCACTGACACCCAAGCCCCTGCGCGTCATGGAAGTGCGGCGCAAGGTGACCTCATCCGGCATTGAAACACCCCTGAGCGAGTGGGCGCGTGGACAGTACAAGGATCAACCGAACAAGGCGACCGAGTCCATTCCGGTGGCCTACTACTACGACCCGCAACTCTCGACCGGTACGCTTTACCTCTGGCCGACGCCTTCATCGGCCACAGCATCGGCCATGACCGTCGAATTGACCGTGCATCGGGTCATGGACGACTTCGACGGATCAGCAGACGCGCCGGATCTGCCGCAGGAGCAACTACGCTCGCTGGTTTATGACCTAGCCGAGGAATTGGCCCTGAAATACGCGATCCGCGCCGATCTGAGGCAGGAAATCGCCGCGCGTGCCGCCCTGTATCGTGCGGAAGCGGAAAGCTGGGACACTGAGCCCGCGAGCCTGTACCTGCAGCCGGATCACCACTGATGCAGCGCCTCAAGCCTGCCCTGCAATACAGCGCGGGCCGGTCCTACACATGGTCCGGCGCCGTCCTGACGAACGCCTATGCGGAGGTTTCGGACGGCGACAAGCGTGAGGCATTCGCGGTCTTGGCAACGCCTGGCCTGACGCTGTGGACGACACTCCCCGATGGTCCTTACCGGGGCAGCGTGATGTGCGCCGGGGTGCTGTATGTCGTCTCGGGTGGCTTCCTGTACTCGGTGGACAGCGCCGGAAGCTACACGCAGCTTGGTGGCATTCCCGGCTCAGGCCCTGTCTCTATGGCCGCGAACTACACCGAGGTTGCCGTAGCCGCGAATGGAACCGGTTACGTCTGGTCCGGCGGCGCGCTTTATACGCCGGTCCCGTTCGATGTGTCCTCGGTCATCTATTTTGACAGCTACATAGTCTGGCAGATCAAGGATTCCGAGCAGTTCATCATTTCCGCTCTCGGCGATGCCCTGACCTACGATGCCGCCGATGTCGCGTCGGTCGAGGGATCGCCGGACAACATCATCGGCATGGTCAACAACCATCGCGAGTTGCAATTTTTCGGCGCGGGCACCATAGAAATTTTCTACAACTCGGGGGCAACGGACTTTCCATTCGAGCGCCAGGGCAACAGCTTCATCGAGCGCGGATGCCTCGACCGCGACAGCATCGTCAAGATCAACAATACAGTGATGTTCGTCGGCGATGACCGCATTGTCTATTCTCTGGCGGGGTATTCGCCGGATCGTGTTTCAACGCACTGGGTAGAATATCTCCTGCGCGATGCGACTTATGCGCGGGCATGGACCTACGATCAGGAGGGCCACAAGTTCTACGTGCTCGAATGCGACCGCGGTACGATCCTGTTCGATATCGCAACCGGCGCCTGGCACAAGCGCGCCTCGTACGGTTCGGACTTCTGGCGCTGCAATGGCGGCATCGTTGCCTACGACCGGACCATCCTTGGCGACCGGGACAATGGCAATCTCTACATTCCCTCGCCCGACGTTCACACCGAGAACGGCGACCCGATCATCGTGCAGGTCGATCTGCCTCCCATCGAGGCGAACCGCGAGCGCATGACAATGTACTCGTTCGAGATCGTCATGGATACCGGTCTCGGGAATGGCGATGTCGAAGATCCGCAGGCCATGTTGCAATATTCCGACGACAACGGCCATCGCTGGTCGAACGAGATGTGGCGCTCGCTCGGCAAGGTCGGTGAGTACCGCACGCGCGCAGTCTGGCGCAAACTGGGCCAATTCCGCCAACGCCAGATGCGCATCAGGATCAGCGATCCGGTGAGCCGGTTCCTCGTCTCGTACTGGGCAGACATTCAATGAGCGGTTTCCCGATCAATCCCCCGGGCTCGCCGCTCGGAACGATTGCCGGAAATTCGGTCAGGGTGTCGCCTGAGTGGTATCGCTTCTTCTCGCAGGTTCAGAAGCGCATAGGCAGTGGCACAGACCCATTGGGAGCAACCCCTTTCCTTACGCTCGACTATAACGATGGCCTCGGCTCAGAGCGGAAATTCACGCCCGTAAGCGGTCAGTTGACGGGCACGGATGGCGGCGCCGATGGACCTTACACGCTTGGGCTTGCCGACACGGCTGTCACCCCATCAGGTTATGGAAGTGCGTCTACCGTTCCATCTATTGTAGTTGACGCCAAGGGTAGAATTACATCGGCATCTGATACGCCTATCGCTATCAATGCAAGCGCGGTGACTGGCAACGATCTAACAAGGGTAAACGACACCAACGTCACACTGACCCTCGGGGGGACACCGACAGGATCGCTGCTGAAGGCCGTTTCGTTTACCCTTGGGTGGACGGGCACGCTGGATGAAACGCGCGGCGGTACGGGAATGTCGTCCTATATTGCAGGCGATCTCATTTACGCGGCCAATGCGACAACGCTCGCACAACTCGGTATCGGCACGACTAACTACGTCCTGACCAGCAACGGCACACTACCCACTTGGACGGCGAACACCGGCACCGGCAATGTTGTGCGTGCCTCCAAGCCATCGTTTACCACAGCAATAGGTGTAGGCGCTGCAACCGCGTCGGCTTCCGGGTCTGGCATCTCCTTCCCGGCCACGCAGGACGCCAGCACCGATCCAAACACGATGGACGATTACGAGGAAGGCACATGGACACCAACGGTTACAGCGGGTTCCGGCACGCTGACCACGGTTTCAGGCTCCGGCTATTATACCAAGATCGGGCGGCACGTTTTTACCACGGTGGTCATTAATATTACCGACAATGGGACGGGAGCGAATCATATAAGATATACGCTTCCGTTCACTGCTGCTGCATCCGCGAGGTGGGTCGGAGTAGGCCGCGAACTTAATGCGACCGGAAGTTCGCTTACTGCAACGCTTAGTCCGTCAGAGGCTTCTGCGGTCGTCTTTACCTACAACAACACATATCCAGGCGGGACCGGCTACCAGATTGTGGCGACATTGGATTATTTCGTGTGATCCGTCTCTAGCGGAGCTGCGCCTTGCCGAAGAGGACAGTAGGTGTTAAAACGCGTGGTGTGACGCACTTGCGCGTCCGGCTGCGCAACCGGGCAATCACTCCAGACAGATAGCGCCAAACAACTGTCTGGGTATCGATGCGCAATTTCACGAAAATCTTTGAGCAGATGGATGTGGTGCCGCTTCTTGCCGCGCTCGCGTCTAAGCCGAACCTGTGGAATGCGAACAAGCTGCGCACGACGTTCCCGGGCTCACCCCATGCGGAAACGGACGACATTTGGCTGTTCTTCAATGAGATCGGTGAGGACGCCGCCGAAGTCGTCAACGACATCCAGACGCGCCCCTATGACGCATGGCATGAACTACCGCAGGCGCGAGGCCTCGTTTTCGATTTGATGCGTCGTGTAGGTGGTGTGCAGCTCGGTCGCGTCCTGATCACACGTCTGCCGCCTGGCGGAATCATCCCCGAGCACGCAGATCAAGGAGCGCCGGCCGATTTCTACCAACGCTTCCAGATCGCGCTTCAGTGCCTACCCGGCTGCACCTTCCGCATCGGTGAAGAGACGGTGAATTTCAACATGGGGGACTGCTGGTGGATCGACAATTCGGTCCCGCACGAGGTCGTAAACAATTCTGCCGATGACCGACTGGCGTTGGTCGTTGACGTGAGGGTCGCATGAACGCTCTGGCGCGAAAGGAGGTGATCGTGTCCGTCGTCGAGACATTT
>NZ_CCBH010000064.1:0-2020 GCF_001368935.1 Novosphingobium sp. KN65.2 | reverse complement strand
TCATTCCCGACGGTTCTCCGCAGGAGCCGTTCCGCGAAGATGCCGAGCTATTCTATCAGCCGAGCACCAGGCCGGGCGCGCATCTCCCCCATGCATGGGTCGGCACAAAAATCGGCAGGAATCCCCCGATTTCTACGCTCGATCTCGCCGGAAAAGGCCAGTTCACGCTGTTCACCGGAATAGGCGGCGAAGGATGGCAAGCAGCGGCCGAGCAGGTCGCGGCGGAATTCGGCGTGCCTATCGTGTTGCGACGGATCGGGTTCGGGCTGGAATATAAGGATCTATACGACGATTGGGCGCGGCTTTCGGATATCGCGGAAGACGGATGCCTTCTTGTGCGCCCCGACATGTTCGTCGCCTGGCGCAGCAAGACGATAAAGGATGATTGTGGTTCTGCCCTGCGTCAGGCCATGGCCGGGATCCTTGGTAGATGCTTTTAGAGCTTCGTCCTCCACGGGAAGGATCCCCAACCGACATCAGGGCACGATTTCGATCTTGGCGGAGGACTCCAGCCGCATCCGGCAGACCAGGCCTTCAGGTTCAAAGCTCAGGGCGACTGCGCCGGGCAACTCGCGCGTAAGGCATTGTTCCAGCAACCTGCCCACTAAGGCATGCTGGCCCTGACCACATGAGCCTCCGCACTCTCCAACGTCGCGTTAAGCAGATTGAGGAGGGCCGGAAGCCGCGAACATCGCCCATCGCGATATGGTTCGGTTCGTGGGATGCCTTCGTCGATGGGGCATATGTGGCGGTGAGCGCAGGCACGTTGGACGCGGAATTCCTCGACGTGGTGGACGCTTTGCGCGCTTGGGAAGTCGGCGGGGTATGGGCGGTGGCGTATGCTCGCTGACGGGGAGCCAGCATGGCTACTAGCGTGGCGGAGCGGACAGTCAGCTCCGCTCAAAGGACTTCTGTGCCATTCAGTCCGATGTAGGCGCGTAAATGTCGAACTCGAGGGTTATACGCCTTTGGGCCATTGCCTCAAGCGTGTCGATTTCCAGTGATCCGCCCTCGGCAGTCTCGTTCATGAATAGCCCGCAGAATATGTCCGCACCGACGTTCGCTATATTTGCCAGATGCTTAAGTCACTCGATACCATTGATAGCAGTGTTTTATCTGACCATTAAGATTGCCCGGTTCGCGGACATCTGTCGTCAGCTGCCAAAATCCTGTCCGAGCTGGTTTTTTGTTCTGTGACCTGATTCCCAATTCACTTTTGCGCGCCCATCTAGTCGGCTTGATACCTAGCGCCAAAGAAATCTCCTCAGGGTCAAGGTCGTCGCCAAAAATTCTGAGTGCTGCGCTCGTCGTCCCTACCTTTGCCATAGCGCATATCTATCTGAGCTAAAAAATCCGCTTTCCACCTATATCGCGTGCCCGACGCTGCCAGCACCCTGCGCCCTCGGGCGTGGGATGCTGCTATGAGCCGTTACGCCGCTAGAAATACGCTAGAGCGCAACATGTGAGAACGCGGAGAGCAATCCGCCAGGCGGAGTAAGCGGTTATATTTGCATTGAAAAATGGTGGACGCACTTGGGCTCGAACCAAGGACCCGCTGATTAAGAGTCAGAATCCTGGGGGTTTTGTGAGGTCCATCTATATCCAAAAAGCCTTGATTCCTATAGCGTTCGTGTCCACTGAAGTCCCAGAAATTCCGGGGGTATTCCACTCCATCTGTTACCTTAGGTAACAACTGGACCCGTTGATGGGGAGGACAATATGGTAGGCTCGATAGGTTTGACAGACGCGAAGATCATGGGACTCAAGCCACCCGCGTCAGGGCAGGTCGAGATCCCAGACCAACTGATACCGGGTCTTAGAGTCCGCATAGGCTCAACCGGCGTCCGCACGTTCATTCTTCGCAAGCGGATTGGCGGCAAACTCCGGAACATAACGCTAGGGCGATATGGACCGCGCTTTGGGCTAGCGGACGCTCGGAAGAAGGCGAGGGGGCTGCTAGTTGATATTGAGGCCGGTAAGGACCCGACGATTAATCTAGTGACGCCCCGTAAGTCTGGGG
>NZ_CCBH010000063.1:0-4630 GCF_001368935.1 Novosphingobium sp. KN65.2 | reverse complement strand
AGCTTCGGGCCGACTGGGCCTATCCAGCAATTCGCGCCATTTCCCGGCGCTAATGAGGTCCACGGCGTGCCACCAGCGGGCGGTTGGCGCTGTCGTGTAGCCGTAGCGGTTCGGCGCCCCGTTCCGGTCGATCTCGACGCCTAGAACCGCCTCGACGTGCAACACATAGGGATGGTCGGCCAGCAAGGGGTGACGAAGGCCAATCTTGCGAGGCTGACCTCCATCGGGGCGGCAAACCTCGATCGGAAACCCAAACATGCGTGAAGGGAGATTCCACGGCGCGGGCAGAGGAAAATCGCGCGGAACCGACAAGGCATGGTTGATGTCGAGAAGGTATAGATTGGGCGCGAAGCCCTTTTCCACCAGCGTTTCGCCAAGCGTATCGGAAGTCTGATTATCCATGGCCTTAGTCCTCGATCTCGATTTCGCTGATCGCGGCCCATGGAAGGCAATAGTTATGGCCTTGGCATTCAATAGCGATGCCGATGTCATCCACGTCATAGACGCCAGACCGGGGATATGACTGATAGTGTGAAGTGATCGTGACCGTAACGCTGTCGGTGCGCTCGGCCAGTAGCTTGCGGAGATATTCCAGCATTTCCCTTCCTTTCTTAAAATCGCCCTGCGGCGATGGCATCGGCCATCGGCGACACGGACGCCCAAGAACGCCGGGGGAATGGGGGGCAGCGGGAATCTGCGGGAGTGGTGCGGGCGCAGGGAGCGGAGCGAGTGAGCCACGGTCCTGCTGATTGTCGTTGCTGGGGAAAGGGGGCGGCGCGCCCCTTTCCACGCCTGACAAACTGACATGCAGGCGCTTGCGCCGGCACCGATCACGAAGGCCATTATGATCCGAGAAAATTGGATTGCCGGGATCACCTGGGTAAGACCTCGCCTTGCGGATGAACGCTACGACCGCCTTCGTCGCAAAAAATCGCTTTCAGCACGCACGAACGCAGCCGTTTGGGCGCTGCCCAAGCCGCTTGCTCCCGCTGGGGAGCATTCGTCCCGGCAAAGCCGGGGCGTCCAGCGGCGCCGCTAGCGCTGGTGTTTGGGGGTGGGTGTGACATTGCAGTTATCGCGCCGTCAGGCGTCAGCGCGTTGGCCGACTTAGGCCAACTCCTTTTGTCCTAATATATATAGAATCTAGGAGCGGTTGCGGATCATTTTGAGACTCACGCTCCTGCCTGTCGAGCGATGCGCCCAGCTTCGCCAGCGCCTTGGCGAGCGGGCCTTGCAGCAGTTCGTTGGCGAGGTCTTCACGGGACAGACGCGACAACATGGCATCCGTATCGGCCGCTCGATCGGCAAGCCGCTGCAATTCGTCATCGGGAAGCGGCGAGGGCCTTAGCCAGCGAGGAATGAATTTCATGACCCGTTCGGGCAGGAGAACCCGATAGGCGTTCGAGGTCTGCTCGTAGCGCGGCCCCGGCTCGTCGCTCGCCACGCGGACGAAACGGCGCTGCCGGACAAGGAAGCCGATGGCTTCAAGAACGGACAGGGCACGCGCGACGGTCGCACGCCCCAAGCCGGTCTTCTCGGCCAGGTCATTGTAGCTGGGAAATATCCGGCCATGACAGACGCGGGCGAGCGTCAACAAGCGCTCGTAAACGTCGATCGCGCTGCGCGTGAGCGACGCTAGCAGGCGCTCGCTGGCGGATAGGCTGCGCCCTTCTGCCAGCGCCGCGCGACGCAGGTTCTTCCCTGCAATCAAGGTCTGCTTGGCGATCCGCAAGAGCCTGTCGGTTTCTCCCGGCGCTGGGGCCGCAAAAAAAGCTTCCTCGAACGTCCCGGCCTCGATGCTGTCGCGCAGCACATGCTGGCCGGTGCGATGTGGCGCGCCCGATTGCGCGGGCTTGCGCCGAATACGCACGCCGCGAAGCGCCGCCAAAGTGGCGTCGCCAATGGTAATAGCTTCCATATTCCATCCTCCGTTAGGAGGCTGGGACCGGGCAAAATGATAGCGTGGCGCGAAACGCGCATCCCTTGATCTGGGGATCAGAAACCGCTACATAGGGTGAGTATTTGATATTTGTCCCTGTAGCGTCGCCAAACGCTGTAGCGGTTTTTTGGGGATGCCCGGCCTTAGCGCCGGGCTTTCCTTTATCTGGTCACAGCCCAAGCTCCTGTTTGTGGTCGAACGCAGCGCGCAAGACAGTCTCAAGCGCCGCTGATCGGTTCTTCAATCCTCTCTCCGCCTGAATGGCGTCGAGGACCGCGAGATAGTCTTTGCGAACCATGAAAGAGGCGGTAGCGACGCCCTGGGCGGCGGCACGATCGCGCGCGCGCTTGGTCGCCTCACGAGTAATTCTCCGTTTTTCACGCGCCTGCGCCTCCCGATCTGCGGGCGACACAGGTTCAAGTTGAAAGTCCGGTTGATTCGACTCCATGACGATTCAATATAGCATGGCTGCGGATAGAGCAATCACATGTGAGACATTGCGAGCAGTTATAAGAAAGGGGGCTATTGCCCCCCTTTCCGCTGTTCGCTTTTCCACCGTTTGAAACTCCGATCGCCGGCAATGAAGCTGCGGAGCATGTGCGGAATCAGTGTCTCGATCTCGACGACTTCGCCATAGGCGTCCTTGTAAGCGGCCCCGTAGCGGTCCATCTCAGCCGCCAACTCGGCATCAAGCGTGACGCTGATTTTGCGCTGCGCGCCGGGTGTGCCGATCTTGGGCAAGTTCAAGGCCGTATTCTTCGACATTTATTAGTCCTTCTTCAGATAATGCCGGACCGCCGTGCTGATAAACGACGACTGTGTTGTCAGGTGGCGGAAGCGAATAACCATCTCGGCGGCATCCTCTTCCAATCTGACGGAAAGGGGATCAACGCCGCCTCGGCGCGGATGAGCAGCAAAAACAATATCTTCTCCTGCATCTATCCGCCGCGTGAGCGCCTTGACCGCCTCGCTGTAAAACTCGCTGACGGTTATCGTGCGCCCTTCGCGCGCGCTCCGTTGTAGAACCGCCTGCCTAACTTGATCGTGTAGACCCGTTGGTAATGTGATACCCATTTGCACTTGAGATTTAGCCATTCCTTGAACTCCTTGCGGCCGCGCCCCTTATGGCGCGATCGCAAGGATTGCGCGACTCTCTAGTCTCGGCGGTAGGGACGCAAAACCATGTCTTTGTTAACAAGGACACGGAGGCGGGCACCTGAGCGGATAGTAATGGTGGGCTGTCGATTAAGCTCCCGCGTGACGAATTGTTGCCCTGTGCGAGAAGCCTCCTGACTAAGAGCACCCCCGCCAGCAGTAACAAGCTGGTTATCACGCACGCCCGCGCTGTCCGCGTAAGCCCCGCCGATAGCGATTGCAGTGGAAAGAGTGACGCCGGTAAGCAGGCTCCCATAGTGATTATTGACGCGATCTTTGAGGCCAGCGGCCCCGGTTGCGTCCGTCCCTGACATACCGCCGATGTTGATGGAATCACCGTTGGGATAGATTACCCGATTCCACACGACCAACGCCCTGTTCTGCTTGTAGCTGACCTTGCTGTCATAGCGGCCGAACAGGCGCGCGCCCTGCGGGATGAGCAGGAATTTGCCCGTAACGTGGTCATAGACGTTCTCGGTGACGGTCGCGATCACGTCGCCGGGGAGGTCGGAATTGAGGGCAGTCACCAGCGCAGCGGGAATGACGGTCCCAGCCTTGACTTCATATGTCGAAATCGCCGCTTTGATCGGCGAGGCCAGATAATCGTCACCGATCCGCGCCGACTGAATGAATTGCTCCTTTTCGTGCTGCATATTCTGCCTGCCGGGGTCTTCGGGATCGGGGCCAGCGGGTGGCTCTCGCTCGCCCGCATCCCCAGCCCCAGCGCCGCCCTGGGCGTCGCCTCCCTGCATTCGTCCATCTGGGAACAGGACGCCGCCAGCGCGCGCCGCCATCTCCTGACGTATCGCCAGTTCGCGGGCCTGTTCCGCGCGCTGCTGGGCGGGCGTAAGCTGCCGTTGCTGCGGACGTTGCTGGGCATTGGGATCGCCCTGCGCTCCCTCCGCGCCTTCCTCGCCCACGGCGGGCAGAGTGGCATTGCCGGGGCCGCTTAGGTCGGGGCGCGTGTCGCCATAGTTTTCCGGCAAGTCGTCGAGGACGGGTTTCGCCATCTGCATCGCGGTTTCCTGTTCCTCCTTCTCTCCGCTGCCGGTGCTCTTGGGCAGGACGAACGCATAAACGATCCCGACGACGAACAGCATCGCGAGGGCAGAAACGCACCCTATGATGATGCTGCGCTTATAGCGGGTGACGCCGGGACGGTTGGTTTCGAGGATCGACGATACCGGCTGTTTTTCCTCGGGCGTGAACGCCGGATCGGCGGTGATGTCGCCGCTCATGGTTACGACCTCCCGTCGCGCTGGCGCTCGATCCGCACGACTTCCTGTTTCTTGCTGCCAAGGCGCAGCTCGGCCACGCTGATAAGCCGGTCGATGACATAATAGCGGCCCTGCACGCGGTAGTTGACCAATTCGGCCTGTTTGTTTTCGCCGATGACAAACAGCGGCGGGGCCTCGGTCGTGCCAAGATCGGGCGCAAACTGGATATAGGTCTTGCTGCCATCGTCAAAGACACGCTCGGGCGTCCATGCCGGAGCGTGTCGGCCGCGCGCCCCGATCCTATAACCGATAATTAGAT
>NZ_CCBH010000062.1:0-9125 GCF_001368935.1 Novosphingobium sp. KN65.2 | reverse complement strand
CCGCCCCGGCGGGGGGGGGGGTCGACAGACGTATCATGGCCCGTTCCAGAGTCGCATTGAACAGGGTGCGGTTCGGCAAACCGGTCAACAGGTCGAAATGGGCCATGTGGGAAATCTTGGCTTCCGCCTGCTTGGCGTCGCTGACATCGGCGATGAACCCGCGCCACCCGCCCGCTTTGCCGCGCAGTTGGTCAATAGGGCGTCCGTTTAGCGACCACCAGCGTTCCTCCCCACGAACTTTCAGCGGAAGAATTAGATCGCGGAAGCTCTCGCCCAAATTCAATTTTGCCTGGAGCTCCTGCCGATGGATGCCTTCATGGAACAGGACTGCCAAGGGCATGCCGTCGAGCCGATCCGCATCGATTCCGCAGGCATCGCAAAACCGCGGCGACGGGTTGGAAATGCGTGCCTCCGCATCGATTTCATAAAGCCAGTCGCTGCCCTCGTCATCGTATTGATTGAGGAGCAGCTGGATCGTTTCGTTCGACTGCGCCAAGCGTTTCGTGCGGATGCGCCGTGTGGCGAACAGATAGAAAAGGTTATAGATCGACCAGTGCAGGAACGAGGCGAGAAGTCCTATCACGACCGCAACGGGCGCCGCGGCCATTCCTTCGCGGTTGAGCAATCCTGCAATAATGGCGCAAGCACTCGAGAGCACGGCGCCCAGCGCCAAATGCGGCAACGCCAGAATGCTGATACCGTCGATCACCATCATGGCGATACCCAGCGCCGTCAGCCCCATTAATTGATCTTGCGGCGCAATCACGATTGACCAGCCAAGCATCACACACCACCAGATGGCGCGGATACAAAAGGTGTTCCTGCGATAGCGAAGTGCCAGAGTTTGACTGCATTGGAGATTCGCCTCACGGTGCCTGACCGATGCCTGAGCACCCATCACAAGGGCAAAGCCTACCAGCACCGCGCAGATAAAAGCCAGATTGCTCGAGCGACCGACAAGCAGGAGAAGAGCAGAGAGCCGAACCAATTCGAGCAGGGTGAACGGGAATGAGCGAAGGTAATCACTCCGGCAGCGCGCGAACCAGTCCTCCTCGTGCGGTTCCACGCGATGGCGGGTGAGCGCCAATAGCGTGATAGGCGTTCGCCTGATCAGCTCGGGGCCGATTTTGTGCATCATCAATTCTGTCCTCTCCCACGCCCCCCCGGTCGTTGAGCCGGGCCGATGCTTTTAACGGAGCTTGGCGGGCTGGGACTTGGGCAAAAGTCCGTAGATACGCCCAGTAAATATTTGGCTAAAATAGAAAAATCTTGCCGCAGCCAAGGGCAATAATTCCCGTCGTCGATGGGTCGCGAAGCGACGTGAACGAATGGCTGGCTCCGAGGACCGGTTCACGCCGCAGGAACGGTGGCTTTGCGGCGGGACATTCCAACACCTGCCGGTCCGCTCCTGGTCCCGGTGCAACTGTTCCGCGACCTTTCACACACTTGTCCCCACCAGGCTGCCAATCGCGGCCGTAAGGCCCATCGCCAAGGCGCCCCAGAAGACTACGCGGGCCACCGGGCGCAGTGGCTTGGCTCCGCCGGCCTTGGCCCCGACCATCCCCAGCAGGGCGAGGAACAGGATCGAGCCCACGGCCTGCCCAGGCCCCACCAGCTCCATCGGCAACAGCGCCGCCAGCGTCAGCGGCAGGGCGGCCCCGGCAGTGAAGGTGCCGGCAGAGGTGAAGGCGGCCAGCACCGGCCGCGCCTCGGTTGTGGCGGTAATGTGCAATTCGTCGCGCGCATGGCTGCCCAGCGCATCGAAGGCTGTCATCTGCCGGGCTACCTTTCGGGCAGTTTCCGGATCGACGCCGCGGCTCTCGTAAATCCCCGCCAGTTCGGCCAGCTCGGCCTCTGGCCCGCTAGCCAGCTCCTCCTTTTCGCGCGCAATGTCCGATTGCTCGGTATCCGATTGCGAGCTGACCGAGACGTACTCGCCTGCCGCCATCGACATGGCCCCTGCCACCAGCCCGGCGACGCCCGCCACCAGGATTGCCGGGCGGTCTGCGCCCGATGCAGCGACGCCCAGGATTAGGCTGGCAGTGGACACGATGCCATCGTTCGCTCCCAGCACGGCGGCGCGCAACCAGCCAATACGGGATACTAGGTGCTGTTCGGTATGCGGCCTCATGCGTCGTTCTCCCCCTCGGGCCCCGCCGCCTGCAGCAGCGAGGTATCGATCAGTTCGTCCACGAACAGCGCCAGCAGCGCGGTGTGTGATGTGACGCCAGCCTTGGCATAGATGCGCGCCAGTTGCGCCCGGACAGTGCCTGCTGCCGCGCCGCGCAAGGTGGCAATCTCGGCCACGTCGCAGCCTTTCAGGGCGAACAATGCAACATCGGCCTCTGCCGGGGTCAGTTGCCATTGGGAAAACCGTAGCTGGACCAACTCGCCCAGCGCGCCACGGGCAACCGCCACCGCAGCCTCGTCCGCCCGGGAGGCGGCGATCAGATGGCGGATCTGGTTCGCGCCAAACACCACCGATATCAGCAGGGCCACGGCGGCGATGCCTTCCACGATCAGATGACTATCGGTTCCTTCCCCGGCCAGGTCCCCCGCCAGGTCGGCCAAGAAGAAGGCGGCGGCGAGTGCCTGCAGGGCCACGACGACGGTCATCGCCGTGGCTCGGTGTTCCAGCTTGCGCGCCCGCCCCTTCATGAACCCGCTTTACTGGCGGCGGGGCAGCATCGCCAGCACTACCTGCCGCCCGCTGCGCCGCGTCTCGAAGACCACGCCGGCGATGTGCAGCACGATCAGTAGATAGAGCAGGTTGACCGCGATTTCATGCAGCTCTTCCATTCCGCCCTCTTCGTGATCTTCGCCACTTTCCCGGACTTCTTCGGCCTGCTCCGCCCGCTCACGCTCCTCGCCAGATTCGGCAGAGACAAGGGCAGCCGGGCGGCCTTCCTCGTGGCTTTCGCCCTGTGGGGGGAAGCCGGCCATGGCAATGCCGGTGGCGATGATCACGCACAGGCACGACCAGATCGCATAGACCATCAGCGCGCCCAACGGGTTGTGGCTGGCATGTTCGGCTTTCTCGCCCCGGCGGATCTCGCCCACATGGCTCAGCGCGCGGGCCGGGTTGGGCGGGAAGGCGGTAAAGCGCGCCTCGTTCGGGCCGATCAGGCCCCACAGCAGGCGCAGCCCCAGGATCGCCGCCAGCGCATAGCCCACCCATATGTGGGCGGCGCTGCCTTCCTCGGTAAGCAGGGCGTTGGCGAGGATGGCCAGAACAATTGTCCAGTGGGTCAACTTGACAACGGGGTCCCAGTTTCTCTCGGTGGCAGGCACGGTCATGGCAGCGGTTTCCTTCGGAAATGATGCCAGCGGCAGGCCGGGTGAAGGATCACGAGCCGGCCGCTGGCCCGCTCTGTCTGGCCTGACGAGCCGCATGAGGTAATAGGCCCGGCGCTTACAGGCTCGACGATAAGCGGGTGCTTACGCATCCAATCGCGCCATGTTGGCTAGCTCATCCCGGGCCGGAGCCTTTGTAGAGGATGCGCGTGCCGTCTCTAACGGTGATCGTGTCCGTTGTCAGTTTCCATGCCGCGCCGAAAACGGAGCGACGCGGGCTGTCCGGCGCACGGTCAGCCCGGAATGTTTCGCCGGCTTTCCTGCGGATCGCGGCGTGCTCTGGCATCGACTGGGGTGGCCTCGAGCCTCAAATCGAAGGTCTCCGAAACCCAATCTTCGCTCTTGGCCCAGAGTGCCTTGGCCGTTTCCGGATCGAGCGCATAAGGCCGTACGCCCGGGCTGGCGAAGCCGATGCTTTCGTCGCTGACCACCGGGGATACCTGGCAATCCTCGCAATAACGGCCGCCGACGTCGTCCGCGTCTGCGACGAGGCCTGCCCAGAGCGTTGTCGCAGCGCCCTGCTGGGGCGTTTTCCACTCCATCTTCGGCTTGCCTTCCTTCGCCAGATCCGCGTTGATGCTGTCGACAAGCAGCTGGAGCCGTTCGGCGCCCATGTGGCGGGCAAGCTCGGTTTGGATCCCGCCGGGATGCACGGCCGTCGCGCGCAGACCTAGCGCGCGATACCGCCGATCGAATTCGACCGCGAACAGGATGTTGGCCGTCTTGGATCGACCATAGGCGATGAATGGGTCGTAGGGGGTCTTATCGAAGTTCGGATCCATCAGGTCGACATCCGAAAAGCGATGCCCGGACGAGGCAAGCATCACGAGCCGCGATCCGGGACGCATCAGCGCCGCGATCCTGTTGACGAAGGCAAAATGCCCGAGATGGTTGGTTCCGAACTGGGTCTCAAAACCATCAGCGGTAAGACCGGGTGGGGGCGCCATGACCCCGGCATTGGCGATCACCAGATCGAGCGGACGGCGCCCCATTCGCAACCTGTCGGCAGCGCTCCGGACGCTCCCCAAATCGGCCAGATCCAGCTCAACCAGCTCAATCGAACTTCTGTCCAATCCAGCTTCGGCCAAAGCCTTGGAAGCCTTGTCGCGGTCTCTCGCTGTGCCCACCACTTGCGCACCGTGGCTGGCGAGAGCGCGGGTAGTTTCGAGGCCCAGTCCCGCCGAAACGCCGGTCACGAGGATGCGCTTTCCTGTCACATCGATCTCTGCGAGCACGTCATCGGTGGTGGACTTGAACCCGAATGGCTTGGTCATGTGATTTTCCTATGAATATCTGATAGTCACAGCTGGATAAGCGACAGTGACAGTGGGCTTCAGCCCCGTTGCGGATGGTCAGATTGTGGGTCGATGGAGATCGCGATCTTGCCCCGCTGACGCACGGTGCCATTCTGGCCCAGCACCGCGTCATAGGCGACCTCGATTTCCTTGATGGTGAAGACACGCGGGTCGAGGCGCGGGAAGAGCTTGCCCGTCTCGATAAGTGCGCTCGCCTCCGACAGGATTTCACCGAAGTGTGCCCGGCCTTCGTCGGCCAGCAGGGTGTGCAGCGTGAACACGCCCGAGTACGTCGCTTGCTTGAATGAAAGTGGGGCAAGCTTGTGGGTGCCCCAGCCAAGGCAACTCACCACGTGTCCGAACCGCTTTACGGCGCGAAACGAAGCATCCAGAGCCGGGCCGCCAATTGTATCGTAGACAAGATCGAAACCCCGGCCGCAGGTATGTTCTTCGACATAGGCCTCAGCCTCGTCGGACCCGTCGATCGGTGTGGCGCCCAAGCCGCGCACATATTCTAGATCCCCGCCGAACGCGGTTGCAAATACCCTTGCTCCCCGCGCGAGCGCAATCTGAACGGCAACGTGGCCCACGCCGCCGCCGCCGCCCTGGATCAGCACCGTCTGCCCGGCCTGGACCTGTGCGCGATCAATCAACCCCTCCCACGCGGTGATAACAACCAGCGGCAGCACGGAGGCCTGCCGCATGGTCAGCGCATCCGGCTTGCGGGCCAGCAGCCGCGCATCCACCGCTGCAAACTGCGCATGGGAGCCTTGCAGTCCGCCGACGCCGCCCGTCAGTCCGAAAACGGAATCCCCAATCTGGAAATCCGTCACGCCCTCACCGACCGCAACAACAGTTCCGGCCAGGTCCATCCCGAGGATGGCCGGCAAGGGCTGCTTTGCATGGGGGGCTTCGCCCGCCCTGATCTTGGTGTCGAGCGGATTGGTGCCGCTTGCCGCGATCTGCACAAGCACCTGCCCGTGGCCGGGCTCGGGACGCGCAAGCTCGCGGAGGATGAAAGGTCCGTTGGTCGCTTCAACAATGGCGGCGGTCATGGTTGGGCTGAGCATGGTCGAACTCCTGTTGGTGCTCGGATGATGGGCGCATTCGTCTTTGACTGGCAGTCGCCAAAAGCGCACAGTCCTCATTCATTTTTGAATGGATGTGGTATGCCCGCTGCGCCTCTTGAATGGAGTGACTTGCGCGTTTTTCTCGCGATCGCGCGGGCCGGATCCCTGGGAGGGGCGGGCCGCCGTCTGGGCCAATCGCAGCCGACGATGGGGCGGCGATTGCGCGCACTCGAAGCTGCCGTTGGCGCGAGACTGTTCCAGCGTTCCTCGTCCGGTTTCTCGTTGACTGACGAAGGCATAATCATGCTTCGTCATGCTGAGGTCATGGAAGCCGAAGCCCAGGCGCTGGCGCGCGAACTCACCGGCCGCGACGGTTCGCTCGAAGGTGTGCTGCGGTTGACCTGCTCGGACTGGTTCGGCCGCATCATGCTGGCACCGGTGATCGCCGAGTTCCAGCGCCTCAACCCGGCCGTTATTCTCGAGTTGCTTACCGACGCCCGGATTTACAGTCTTGCCCGTCGCGAGGCCGATCTGGTCATCCGCATCGCCGACTTCGACGAACCGGAGGTGATCGCGCGAAGGCTGGTGACCGTAGGCTATGGTCTCTACGCGAAGCCGGAGACTTGGCAGCCGGTAACGGGGGACGGCGCGGGCTGCCCGTTGATCGTGATGGATACGAGTTTTGGCGCGATGCCCGACGTTGCCTGGCTGACGCGGACTTTCCCCAACGCGCACATCGCGGCAAGGAGCAACAGCCGCGATGTGCAGGCGCAGCTCTGCGCACTGGGGGTTGGCCTGGCTGTCCTTCCCGTTCCGCTTGGAGAAACAACGGCGGGAATCGAGAAAGTGAAACTCGACATCGATCCGCCAAGCCGGGACAATTGGCTGGGCTTCCACATGGATCTGCGGCGGTTGCCCCGTTTGCGTGCATTTGTGGACTTGCTGGTCGCGCGTCTTTCATCGCCGTGAACCTGCGCATCGCCTCGCCATTCAATCCGCGGTTCGAACTTCTGTGTCGATGTCTGGGTCAGGCGACAGGATTCCCCGTTCGGCAGCCGAAACCAGCCTTTCGGCAATATGCCGGAACCGGCCAGTCCCAATTGGGCGCCGGAGCTAATCAAACAGGCGCGGTGAAAAGCTTAACTCGTGGGCATCGTGCCGGGACGCAGATAGGCAAACATGTGCGCAACGTAATCGGCTTTGCCCAGGTCTATGCCCTCGGCGCGTAGGATGGCATAGGCGGTCATCACGTGAAAATAGAATTGGGGCAGGGCCCAGTCCCGCGCATATTGTTCTGCCGTAAGATCGAAAATCATGCCCATCGGTAGCGCATGCGCGATGGGCGTTTCCGGGGCCATATCGGGGGCATTGGACGAGATCGACTCGATATGCGCCACCGTCTGGTCGATCCTGGCTAGGGCGTCAGCGATTGAACCGGGATGCTCGCCAGCATTGCGCCCTTCGTTCAGCAGAGTCTCGACCATAGCCGGGAACGGCTTATCCTGCAGTCGGGATATGCCTTCCTGTGCTTGCACGCACGCGAAGCGAACCTGCGTGGACAGCGGAAACATGTCAGGGGCAAGCCGCGCCGACAGAAGGCGCTCCGCTGCGCCATCGGTCATTTGCAATTCAGCCTTGCGGAGCCAAGCCGAAAGAGCCTTCAACATCTGGATATAGGTTGGAACGAGAACGTCTGACAGCTTCACCAAATTTCCTTCGATCGGTCCACGCACCCTTACGATCAGCTCGTTTCGGTCGGCATGTCAAAGGCATGCCTGGGGATGACTGCCGGCTGAATAACTCTTCCATCTTCGAAAGAGCATCCGGCGTCAAACGCATGAATGTTCGACGTGCGTCCGTGGCATCAGGGTACCGTTCGAAGAGGCCTTACGCCTTGCGTGCACGAAGCATGTGCATGGAGAAAATCAGAACGTGCTTCGAGAACTTTCGGTGAAATTGATCCTCGCCTGCGGCAATTTGGCGATTTCCGGTCTTGCGAAGAAGTAGCCTTGGCAAAGCTCGATACCAAGATCCCTAACCATTGCGACTTCTTCGTAAGTCTCCAGGCCTTCAGCCAGACATTGGACGCCCAATTCCTTCGTCATCGCGACAATGTTTCGCACGATGATCTGGCGTTGCCGGCAACTTTCAATGCTACGGATCAATGCTGCATCGAGTTTAATCAGATCCGGTCGCAAGTCAGCCAGCAAGGAAAGTCCGGCGTGGCCGGCCCCAAAGTCGTCGATGGCGGTGGTGAAGCCGAATTGCTTGTACACTTCAATGATTCTGCGCACATGGGCGACATCGTTCATATGTTCGTCTTCTGTGAATTCGAACATCAACTGCGCTTTATCGAACCCGGTACGCCGTGCTGCTTCCAGCGTTGCGCGGATGCATGCACGGGGTTCGTACACAGCGTTTGGCTTGAAGTTGATCGATAGCTTCGTACGCCCGTCACGCGGCAGAAGAGGGGCCGCCAGTTCGATGGCCTTAACCCGGCATGCCTGATCGAAGGCATACACTGCTTGTGGATCGACCCGGTTCAGAATGGAGGCAGCAGATTGCCCTTCGGGTCCGCGTACGAGCGATTCATATCCCCATACGCGATCGGCAGCGAGGTCCACGATAGGCTGAAAGGCCATGGTGAAGTTGAGTCCATGGGACAGACCTTCCCGACAGGCGCCGCACTTATTTGGATAGGCGTCACCACGCGCAGCGGGAACGAATGCTGGATCAAGGAAGGTCACGTCGCTGCCTCTGGCTATTCAAGCCAGTGCTATTTCACGGTAGATTTGAAACTTCATTAATCGAGATGTGGGGCGAGCGATCCTGCATTGGGGGCAGGTCCAATAACTGTGGCAGGTCGGCGCAGGATTTGTCGGGCTTACTTGCCGAGCGCGCAGCCATTTGACTCATTCTTAAGATATTGAGCCTAAGCCGATTCCATGGCTTGGCGAGAGAACATCCCGGCGCGCGTTTGTGGCACTATGCTGGCCGCATCTGCGATCTTCGCAACCCCTGCAATCGCAGGCGAAAGCGCATCGGGCGGGTTCAGGATCTCGCTCAATGTTCCGGTAGTCTGCGACCTCGATGCCCAGCCTTTCGAACTCGATGCCAGCGGGCAGCGCTTCGTTGGGCAAGTGCAGGAATTCTGCAATTCGAACCGCGGTTTCCAGGTCTTTGCCAGCCATCGTATGCTGGAACAAGATGAAAGCATATCGGTAGACTACGGCGGAAGCCGCAGCACTCTCGATCTCACGGGCATGTCTCCGGTAGCATTTCGGTCCGGTGCCCGTTTCGGTTATGTGCCGGTTTCTATCGAAGCCACGAACCTGAGCGCTCCAATCGCGCTCGAATTCGGGCTTACAGCCATTTGACTTGTGCGGCCTAGCCCGCCTTATTCACC
>NZ_CCBH010000061.1:0-306 GCF_001368935.1 Novosphingobium sp. KN65.2 | reverse complement strand
TGGCCCGACACTGGCGCGCGAGTATCTGATTGAGCGCCATGGGATCACGGTAGCGTGCGAGACGCTTCGCCAGCTGATGATTGATGCGGGTTTGTGGAAGGACCGCGAGGCCCGTCGGCCACGTCCCTATCAGCCGCGTTATCGCCGCGACTGCCGCGGCGAGCTGATCCAGGTCGATGGTTCGAAGCATCATTGGTTCGAGGATCGCGGGCCGCAGTGCACGCTGCTGGTGTTCATCGACGATGCGACCAGCGAGCTGATGCACCTGCAGATGGTCGAGAGCGAGAACACCTTCGCCTACATGGA
>NZ_CCBH010000060.1:0-655 GCF_001368935.1 Novosphingobium sp. KN65.2 | reverse complement strand
GCGCCGGAGATGGAGAAGCGTCTCCGCTGGTTCTGGCGGCGCGGCTTTGATCCGAGCTGGCGTCTGGATGAGACCTACGTAAAGGTGCGGGGCAAATGGACCTACCTGTACCGGGCGGTCGACAAACGGGGCGACACGATTGATTTCTATCTGTCATCGACACGCAGCGCCAAAGCGGCGAAGCGCTTTCTGGGCAAAGCTCTTCGTGGCCTGAAGGACTGGGAAAAGCCGGCCAAACTCAATACCGACAAGGCACCCAGCTACGGCGCAGCAATCGCTGAGCTGAAACGCGAAGGCAAACTGGCGGCGGAAACCGAGCACCGGCAGGTGAAATATCTGAACAACGTGCTCGAGGCCGACCACGGCAAGCTGAAGATGCTGATCAAGCCGGTACGTGGCTTCAAGTCGATGCCAACGGCCTACGCCACGATCAAGGGCTTCGAGGTCATGCGCGCCCTACGCAAAGGACAGGCCCAGGCATGGTGCCTGCAGCCAGGTATCATGGGGGAGGTGCGCCTGGTTGAAAGAGCATTCGGAATTGGACCCTCGGCCCTGACCGAAACCATGATTATGCTCAATAAGCATTTCGCCAATGCTGCCTAATCCCCCAACTGGGTGACGCCGCGCGGCCGTGCCCCATGTTTGCAACAGAGCC
>NZ_CCBH010000059.1:0-594 GCF_001368935.1 Novosphingobium sp. KN65.2 | reverse complement strand
GGCCGCATAGCGGCCGAGACGGTCCAGCCCTTGCGGCAGGGGGCAGGAACAGGCCCCGAAGTCGAACAGCGGGCGCGGCGGCATTGCCGCCTCAATCTAGGAAAAGCGCCCGCCAGGTCATAGCATAGCGGCGACCTAGCGGGCGCTGCGGCATGTCGCCGGCGACATGCCCAACGGATAGCGCCGGAAGCATCCGAGTAATCGGATCCTCCGTCAGTTTAATTGCCCGAGCGGTTGCGCGACACGTCCGCATAAGGTTTGCGGCGGCACTGGCTGCACCGAAGCCGCGCGATGAGTTCGTATATGCGGGTATCGAAAGAAATGCGGCGTGAGCGGGCGAAGTCGCCCAGCGGGGCGACGACGCGGCGACCGCAAGCGCACTGGATGCGCAGATAGCAGCCTTGCCGATACCAGATAGGATCAATGGGCTTGGGGCGGTTGTAGTTCGCGGCCATTGGGCGCTTATGCGCCAAACGGAACAGGAGGGGAACGCGCCGCGCGCACGCCGGTTATTGGATTGGCAAGGGAAAAGGGCTATATAGGCAATGCTTCGTGTGCTGATTCATTTCACGCACCTACCTGAACCCCCCCCGC